>JBDRBD010000163.1:0-10679 GCA_043823025.1 Candidatus Omnitrophota bacterium
AGCGAATGTCAACAGCCCTTCTCCTTCGTTCATCAGGACTTTGACGATTCGTTCCGAAATTTCTATGCCGCCCGAGACATCGATAACAGCCCCTGTCTCTGCCTCCTGAAATTTCTTCTTGACCCAAAGGACAGCGTCTTGATAAAGCTTCCCGGCTTCTTCCTGCCCGCTAGCGATGGGAAGCTCGCTCTTTTTTGAAACGGGCGTGGAAACGCTTGGGAGAGGGGTTTCTTTTTTAACCACCCCCTCTTCCTTGTGCTCCGGTTTCTTCACCCTCTCTTCCGGGGACCTGAATCTTCCGTCGGGCCCGATAACATCCGATAAACGGACCATGAAATATTACCCCTCGATGCTCGCCATGGCTTCTTCCACGATAAGGCGGTCGATTTGAGCCACTTTGTGTACAAATCCTGTGAACAAACTCATGTCGCAGATCTGATTGATTCTACGGGGAATCCCCCCCGAACCTTCATACGTGAGGCGAATCGCCTCGGGACTGAAAATGGAGTCCTTACGGCCCGCGATGGACAGGCGATGAAGAATATAATTTTTTGTTTCTTCTTCATTCAGGGGGCCCAGATGAAATTTTATGGCTATCCGCTGGCAAAGCGCTTTGTTGGTTTCAATAGAGGTCTTTAACTCCGGTTGTCCGATGAGAAGCAGCGTGATCAAAAACTTTTCATCGAGTTGAAAATTCAAGAGAAGCCGGATCTCCTCAAAAATTTCCGGACTTTGAATCGCGTGGGCTTCATCAACCACAACGACTGTTTCGTGCCCGTCCCGGCTGTTATTGGTTAAGATTTCCTGCAGTGAGAAGAGGACATCACTTTTATGGAGCGGGGGACTTGTCATCCCAAGTTCATGGAGGATCATCCGCAACAATTCAAGGGCATCAAGTCTCGGATTGGTCAGAAAGGCAATTCGATGGCCGGATTTCTGAAGTCCTCGCATAAGCGCTCGACCAAGAAGCGTTTTCCCGCATCCGAACACTCCCGTCATCATGCCAGCCCCTTTTCGGCTTTTCACCACGTAGAAAAGACGCGTCAGCCCTTCCTCATGCTGTTTGGAGAGATACAAAAACCGGGGATCTGGGGTATTTTCAAAAGGGGGCTCGCTGAACTCCCAGTGTTCTTCGTACATGATTGTTAAGGGTATGTTCTGCCTATTTTTGCCGTTCGAACTTTTCTTAACCCTAATCTACACTTCAAATTACATAGTATACTAAATAATTAAAAAAGTGTCAACGGTTTTTGCTGGAATACAGAACTATAGGATATCCTTAAGACTAGACCTGCTTGAAGAGGAGTGTGGCGTTGTGGCCACCGAAACCGAAGGAATTGGAAAGCGCATACCGCACTTTCGCCTTTCGGGCTGTATTGGGGACATAGTCAAGATCGCAGTCCGGATCGGGGGTCTGATAATTGATCGTGGGATGAATCGCTTCTTTTTTGATGGTAAGAGCGCAGACCACCGCTTCGACACCTCCCGCAGCGCCCAATAAATGCCCTGTCATGGATTTTGTGGAGCTGACCGGGATATGGGCCGCCGCTTCTCCGAAGGCCTGTTTGATGGCCAGCGTTTCCATCTTATCGTTCAGCGGCGTTGAGGTACCGTGGGCATTGATATAATTTACGTCTTGAGGCGAAACTTTCGCCCGAGCAAGCGCCTCCCGCATCGCCGCAGCAGCTCCCGAGCCGTCTTCGCAGGGGGCGGTCATATGATAGGCGTCGCCGGTCATTCCGTATCCGGAAATTTCACAATAAATATCAGCACCCCGCTTTGTTGCCCGCTCAAACTCCTCGAGGATCAAAACCCCCGCTCCCTCTCCCATCACGAAACCGTCGCGATCCCGATCAAAAGGACGGGAGGCTTCCTCGGGCGCCTCATTCCGCGTGGAAAGGGCCTTCATGGCGCAAAAACCGCCGACCCCCATGGGAGTAATACAGCTTTCGGTTCCGCCTGCGACCATGACATCCGCATCTCCCCGGGAAATGATTTGGTAGGCATCCCCGACTGCATGGGTTCCCGAAGCGCAGGCGGTCGCCACGCAGGAATTGGGGCCTTTCACTCCGAGGCTGATCGAAACCTGACCCGGCGCCATATTGACAATCAGCATCGGGATCAGAAAGGGGGAAATTTTGCCGGGGCCTTTTTCCATCAGAATCTCATGTTGTTCTTCGATGACATGCAGGCTCCCGATGCCGGAACCGAGAACAACGCCGATTCGGGAGGAATTTTCTTTGGAAAGGTCTATTCCGGAGTCCTGAACGGCCATTTTCGCGGCTGAGACGGCGAATTGGACAAAACGCTCCATCCGCCGCAGGTCCTTAGGCGAGATAAAAGGGGAAGGGTCGAACGCCTTGACTTCGCCGGCAATTCGGCAGTCAAAAAGAGAGGGATCGAAGGACGTAATGGGTCCGACGCCGCTTTTCCCCTCGAGGAGCGATTTCCAAAACTCATCCACTCTGTCTCCGAGAGGAGAAATAACCCCTAACCCTGTCACAACCACTCGTCGCGCCATACGCCTTCTCTCCTCATCCCTACAAACGGAAATCCACCCTCGGCAAAATCACGTGTCATGTCTCTGTGTTTACAGAAAAGATGAAAGGTGGGGCTGTAGGACGGGCAAAATGATCAGAAAACCGTTAACTTCCTGTTGTTTTCTTCTCGATATATTTGGTCGCGTCGTCTACAGTGACAATCTTTTCGGCATCTTCATCCGGAATTTCGACCCCGAATTCTTCTTCCAGGGCCATGACCAATTCGACAGTATCGAGGGAATCCGCACCCAAGTCGTTCACGAACGATGCGGAGGGCGTGACTTCCTCCGGCTTCGCACCCAACTGTTCAACGATGATCGATTTCACTTTTTCTGCGATGGACATTCCCTTTCCTCCTTTGATCAACCTTGCAATCCATCCCGGCAAGGTACTGACGTTTGTCTCAAGTTGTCACAATCCCGCCATCAATCCGAATGACCTGACCCGTCAGGTAGCCGGCATCGTCGGATACGAGAAACTGGACCAACTCTGCCACTTCCTCGACCGATCCGAAGCGATCTAGGGGAATCTGTGTGAAGATCCACTTTCGCGTCGCCTCGGGAAGACTGCAGGTCATATCCGTTTCAATGAATCCCGGGGCTATCGCGTTACAGGTGATCCCCCGCGGGGCCAGTTCCCGGGCCACGCTCTTTGTCAATCCAAGCAACCCTGCCTTGGAGGCAGCGTAAGCAGACTGTCCCGGACTGCCCCGAAGGCCGACCACTGAAGAAATGTTGACAATCCGACCGTAGCGCGCCTTGATCATTTCCTTCGCGACCGCCCGGGTCATCAGAAAGGCGCCGGTCAGATTGACATCCAGAACCCTTTGCCAGTCCGAATCTTGCGTTCGGACAAGAAGCTCGACATCCGTGATTCCGGCATTGTTGACAAGTATATCAATCTTCCCAAATTTGTCAAGGGTTTTCTCCACCATTACCTTCACTTGGGCCGGATCGGAGACGTCAGCCTTTGTCACGAAACAGGAAATTCCCTTCTTTTCCATTTCTTCTTGGACGCGCACTAACACTTCTTCGTGGCGACTGCAAAGGGACAGAAGCGCCCCCTCCTGGCCCAGGCGTTTTGCAATCGCCAGTCCGATGCCGCGGCTCCCTCCCGTGACAATAGCCACGTTTCCTTTTAAGCTCATCGCACCCCTATTTCCTCAGGAGATTCGATATGATGCGTTTCGAGTGACGGGTCAATTTTCCGGTTCAATCCGGAAAGAACCTTCCCCGGGCCGATTTCCACAAATTGGCGAATCCGCTGTGCAGCAAGAAAACGTATGGACTGTTCCCAGAGAACCGTTTCGCTGATCTGCCGGACAAGATTCCTCCGGATTTGCACGATGTCCCCTTCAAAGCGTGCCGTCACGTTGCTCATAAACGGGATTTGGGGTGTTTCAAAATGGAGCCCCTGAAGAACCTTCTCCAAAGCCGTCCCCGCCTCCTTCATGAACCGGGAATGGAAAGGGCCGCTGACTTCCAAACGAAACGTCTTCTTGGCCCCCGCCTCTTTGGCGGCCTCACTGACCTTCCCTATATCCCCCAACCGCCCGGAAACAACAATTTGCCCGGGGCAATTGAGATTGGCGATCTCTGTCCCGGAGGCGCGGCAAAGTTCTTCGACCTTTTCAAGCGGAAGTCCGAAAATGGCCAGCAGGGTGCCGGGAGTCACCTCCGAAGCTTGCTCCATGAGTCGCCCTCTTTCATGGACGGCCCGGAGGGCATCTTCAAACGAAAGGACCCCGCTGGCAACAAGGGCCGTATATTCCCCCAAGCTCAGCCCGCAGGCGGCCTTAGGCCGGTAAGGATTTTGGCCGGATTCCTGCAGGAATTTCAACACGGCGACGCTGGTAACGAAAATGGCAGGTTGACTGTATTGGGTTTGGGTCAGCTTTTCGGAGGGACCCTCAAAACAGATTTGGGCAAGGTCATATCCCAGAATGCGGTTCGCGTTCTCGAAGATTTTTCCGTAAGGGGCCTTTTCATAAAGCGCTTTACCCATCCCCACGTATTGGGCCCCTTGCCCCGGAAAAATGAAGGCGCAATCTACCATCGGATGACGCAGGACCCCCAGACAATTCCTCCGCCGAAAGCGACCAGCACAACCAAATCACCTTTTTTCACATAACCGTCTTCGACGGCTTCGCAAAGGGCCGTGACACACGAAGCGCTCGACATATTTCCATAGCGCTCGAGGTTGAGATAGATCTTAGACATGGGAATGTCGAGCCGTTCCGCGACTGCCTGAATGATCCGGATATTCGCTTGGTGCGGAATCAGGCACGCAACTTCCTTTAAGTCATGACCGCTCAGTTCCAGAACGCGTTCCACGGATTCGGTCATCAGTCTCACGGCAAGTTTAAACACTTCGCTCCCATTCATTTTCATGCAATGAAGGTTCTCTTCAAGGGTCTTCTGGGTCGTCGGATAGCGGGAACCTCCTCCCGGCACCATCAGAAGTTCAGCATATTCTCCCGCGGAACCCAGGTGTGTCGCAAGGATTCCTTCGTTTTCTTTCACGGGGGCTAATACGGCAGCTCCGGCGCCATCTCCAAACAGGACACAGGTCGAACGGTCTTTCCAGTCGATGATGGGAGTAAGGGTTTCGGCTCCGATGACTAAGGCGTTTCGGTAAGTCTTGGTGGACAGGAACTGCTGCGCGATCGCGATGCCATGGACAAACCCTGAGCAGGCAGCGGAGATATCGAAACAGGCCGCACCTCTGGCGCCAAGCTTCTCCTGGACAAAACAGCTGGTGGCGGGAAACGGCATATCGGGGGTAATCGTGGCGACAATAATCAGCTCCACGTCCTCCGGCTGGAGCCCGGCCTGCGCGAGCGCCGCCCGAGAGGCGTTGACCCCGAGGTCGCTGGTGGCCTGACCGTCGGAAACGATGCGCCGCTCCTTGATCCCGGAGCGCGTCGTAATCCATTCATCGGTCGTATCGACCATTTTCTCGAAGTCTTGATTGGTAAGTATTTTTTCAGGGAGGTACTTTCCCAGGCCGATGATGCCGACCGGCACTATTTTTCCGTCAGGGTTTCTCGTCTTCAATGGTTGTTTCCTTGTTTTGTGTGCAAAATCGTTTGAATTTGTTCATTCACATTGTTTTTCACAAATTCTTTGGCAACCCGGATCGCATTCTTGATCGCTTTTGCAGAGGAAGAGCCGTGTCCAATCATGCAGATGCCATTCACGCCCAGAAGGGGTGCTCCTCCGAATTCCGCATAATCGAGCCGTTTCTTCAGCCGCGACAGACTGGATTTGATCAGAAGCCCCCCCACCCTACTGAGCATTCCTCCCCGGAGCTCCCGCCTCAGAAGAATATTGGTGTTTTCCGCCAACGATTCCGTCACTTTCAGCACAATGTTCCCCACAAATCCGTCGCAGACGATGACGTCGACATTCCCCAAGAAAAGCTCCCGTCCCTCCACATTCCCAATAAAATTCAGAGGGCTTCCTCCGAGGAGTCGATGGGTTTCCTTCATAAAATCAGGACCCTTGGACTCCTCTTCTCCGATATTGAGGAGACCGACCCGAGGCGCTTCTTTTCGAAGAATGACATTGGCGAAAATGGAACCCATGATTGCATATTGGAGAAGATGTTCCGGCTTGGCGTCGATATTGGCGCCGATATCAATCAGAACCGACGCACCGCTCAGCGTCGGATAGGCGATGGCAATCCCAGGCTTGTCAATCCCCTCGAGAAGTCCCCATGAAAGAGTCGTAGCGACGACCGATGCACCCGTGTGCCCTGCGCTGACGACGGCCTCCGCCGCCTTCTGGCGAACCAAATCCGCGGCCACGATGATGGAAGCATCTCTTTTTTTCCGGACGCTCTTGGCTGCTGACTCTGCCATTTCAACCACTTCCGCGGCGTGATGAATGTAGATCCGGGGATGCGGCTCAGCCTTTGAGAGTTCCCGAGTCAAAAGATCCCGCCGGCCGACCAAGACGACTTCGAGATCCTGGTATTCCCGAACCGCAAGGAGCGCGCCTTCGACGACCACCTCTGGGGCATGATCGCCCCCCATCCCATCTACAGCAACTTTTACCATCTTCCGCCTTTATCCTCTTTTTTCCTTAGAGGCCTTTTTTTCCTTCAAATGGATGACTTCCCGTCCGGCGTAATAGCCGCATGCACGACAGAGGCGATGCGGTCTTTTGGGTGCACCACATTGCGGGCAGGGCGTGAGGCGCACGCCGACCAGCCGATCGTGCGTCCTCCGTTTCGCCTGCCGCTGCCTTGAATGACGTCTTTTAGGTAATGCCATTTCTACTCCTTATCCCCCGCATGCACACAGGTCTCTTGGTTGAGATTCTGTCCGCAACGCAAACAGACCCCTTTGCAGCTTTCCTGACAAAGCGGCTTCATCGGAACTTCGAGAAGCATCTCCTGCCGAATATCCTCTGTCACATCGATAACTTTTTCCTTGTCGACCGGCAGGGTCAAGTCCATTGCAACGGAAAAAGGCGTTTCATAGGGCGTCAAACACCGGCTGCAGACAAATCGCATTCTACATCGAATCGCAAAATTGGCCAAGAGATTTCCGCCCTCCAGCTTCAGCCGGTAGGAAACATCTAAGGGCGAAACGACTTCAAGCTCCTCTGTCTTCAGCGGATAGGACGCCGCGTTCAGGCGATCGGTCCCCGTCAGACCGGCGTCCGGAATCTGATTGAGATGAATCCTCATGAGGGATGGGACATAAACTGCAACTTTTCTTTCAGACGCTTCTCCACAAAAGGAGGAACGAAATCCGAGACCCTTCCGCCCAAACCCGCAGCCTCTTTGATCAGGCGTGAAGAAAGATACGAATAATTCTCGGATGGCATCAGAAAGATAGTTTCGACATGCCGATTCAGTTTCCGGTTGGTCAGCGCCATTTGAAACTCATACTCAAAGTCTGAGATCATCCTGAGCCCCCGGATCACCACATGGGCCTTTTTCTTGTGAACGTAATCTACAAAAAGACCGTCAAACGCGTCAACTTCCACCCTTTTCAGATTCCGGGTTGCCTCCCGCATCATGTCCAGGCGCTCCTCCGGGGTGAAAAGGGGGTTCTTTTCGACATTCCTGGCAATCGCTACGATCACCCTGTCAAAAATCTGGAGTGCGCGCTTAATCAAGTCCAGATGGCCGTTGGTAACCGGGTCAAAACTTCCAGGATAAACCGCAAGGGACATCAAAAGCTCCTTTTCTATCATGAATCACGGCGCTGATAAAAAGAGACTTCCGTGTCTCCATAGCGCCGTTTCAACCGAAGTTGCAGAAATGCCACCTCGGACGGTAACAACTCTTTTTTGGAATGACGGATAACCAAAAGAGCATTGGGGGATAGTATATCATACTTGCATAGGGCGTGCAAGCATTTTGTCGTAACACCTTGAAAATAAGGGGGATCCATGAATATTACATCAAAATACTTTTCTGTTTTAAGGAGTCCTTGGATCGCCTTGAACACATCCCTTTGAACACAAAAAACCTGCTTTTGTCCTGGGAGTTTCTGGAGGTTTTGCCTCAACAGTTTCACGCAAACAGGGTTCCGCTCAACGAAGGTTGCCTCTTCCGCTCCCCCGCGAAAGCGCCTCAAGACCCAAGGCACCACTTCCCGAAAAAAGATCGAGCACCCGGTTTCCCTCCACATGGGACTTGAGAATGTCAAAGATCGCTTTCTTGACCCGTTCCTGAGTGGGGCGGGCCAATGCAGAAGGGGGGGATTCCAGCTGAATGCCTTTCCAAATTCCGGCGATGATTTTCATTTAAGGTGTCGCAACCCACTCACTCGCCATCTTGAATGTTGCAATGAATTTTCTCCGGAGGACCTGATGCGCGCGCTGAAGCAGTTTCGGATCTTCTTCCAGTAACTGCAGGGCTTCTTTCTTGGTCTGTTCCAGGAGAGCTATATCCCGCACGATGTTTCCAATCTTCAGTTCCGGAAGGCCGTGCTGCCGTTTCCCGAAAAACTCACCGGGGCCCCTGATTAAAAGGTCCTCTTCGGCAATCCGGAAACCGTCGCGCGTTTGAACCAGAATCGAAAGACGTTTCTTGGCTTCGTCCGTCTTGGCGTCGGAAATGAGGAAGCAATGGGAAGGAAGGTTCGTCCGGCCGATGCGGCCCCGAAGTTGATGCAATTGACTCAAACCGAATCGCTCGCCATGTTCAATCACCATCACCGTCGCATTGGGAACATCGATTCCGACTTCCACCACAATCGTTGAGACTAAAAGCGAAAGCGTCCCTTCCCGGAAGGTGCGCATGAGAGCTTCTTTTTCCTCCCGCTTCATCCTTCCGTGAAGAAGCCCGACCGTAAATTCAGAGAAAACGCGCCGGAGGGTTTCAGCCATCTCGGTAGCCGCCAGGAGATCCAGTTTCTCCGACTCCTCCACAAGAGGGTAAACAACGTAGGCCTGGCGCCCTTGCTGCAGCTGGCCTCGCAAAAAATCGTACACTTCCCCGCGTTTCCCCTCCTCGACCCACCGGGTCTCAACGGGGGTCCGGCCGGGAGGGAGCTCATTTAAAACAGACACATCCAGATCCCCGTAAAGAGTCAGTGCCAGGGTTCTGGGAATCGGCGTGGCAGTCATTACCAAAACGTCGGGCGTTTGGCCCTTCTGCCGCAAGCGGGCACGCTGGATGACGCCGAACTTATGCTGTTCATCCACCACTGCGATCCCCAATTCCTTGAAACGGACCCCTTCCTCGATCAGGGCATGGGTTCCAACAACAATATCCACTTCGCCCCTCTCAATCCTCCGAAGAAGGGATTTGCGTTCGGGAGAAGACATCCCGCCCACCAGGCCCGCCACGCGGATTTTGAGGGGGGCAAGGACAGTCGAGAGCGTCCTTTTATGCTGTTCCGCCAGAATTTCGGTAGGCGCCATGAACGCGGCCTGCCATCCGTGTTTGACCGCCAAAACCATCGCGTACATCACCACAAGGGTCTTCCCGGACCCGACGTCCCCTTGAAGCAGACGATTCATCGAGACCGGATTTTCCATGTCCCGCCGAATTTCCTCAATCACTCGTCGCTGGGCAGCGGTGAACGGAAACGGAAAAAGGCGTTCATAGGATGCCACCGGATAAAGATCCGGCTGGATGCTTCTGTGCTTTGGCAAAGCGCGGTTTTGGGTGCGCCGGAAAGCGATGCTGAGGCCGAAAAGGAAAAATTCGTTGAAGGCGAGTTTCCGCCGGGCTTCTTCCGAGTCCTCCTTCGAGTTCGGAAAATGGATCGCGCGAACGGCTTCTTCAAGCTGCATCAGATGATACCGGTCCTGCAGCGAACGCGGAAGCGCATCCGCGAGAAAAGGGCTGTATTGGATAATGGCCTCATGAACAATAGATCTCAGCCACCGCTGAGAGATCTCCGACGTCAACGGATAAATCGGCACGATACGGCCGACATGAAGAGAAGCGCTGCTCTCTTCGCCCGACTCGATGATTTCATGCTCCGGCTGGTTCATCTGGAGGCGGTGAAACTGCTCCACTTTTCCATGGAGAACCACTTTCTGACCTGCCGAAAAGTAATATTTCAGGTAGGGCTGGTTGAACCAAAGTCCCCTCAGGGCTCCGGTCCCGTCTGAAACGTTTGCCTCCACAATGGAAAGGCCCTTGCGCGTCTTCCGCTCTCTCACGGAAAGGATCGTCCCCACCGTGGTCTGCACCTCCCCAAGACGGAGCGAACGGATTTCCGCTAGAGACGAGCGGTCCTCGTACCGCCGGGGGAGGGTTGTCAAAAGGTCCTCCACCGTTTCGATGCCCAGACGGCTGAGATGGGCTGCCCTCTTGGGGCCCACCCCTTTCACGTAGCGGATGAGGGTGACCTGGGGATCTTTTTTCTCTTGATGTTGCCTCACAAATGTGATAGACTTTTGCCACATTGCCATTTGTTTATTATATCAAATAGAGTCACAACTGACGGAAGGATATAAGGAAAAAGATGTCAAGAGTCTGTGAAATATGCGGCAAAGGTCCTGTTGCCGGAAGAGTCATTTCCAGAAAAGGTCTGGCAAAGAAAAAAGGCGGCGTTGGAAAAAAGGTGACAGGGGTTGCCAAGCGTCGTTTCTTTCCAAACCTTCAAAAAATCCGGGTAACGCTGGCGGGGGTCCGAAAAAGTATCCGCATCTGTACAAAGTGCCT
>JBDRBD010000164.1:0-15324 GCA_043823025.1 Candidatus Omnitrophota bacterium
TCAAAAGTCACTTCAATCTGCGGAATGCCGCGGGGGGCCGGCGGAATGCCGACCAAATCAAAGCGCCCCAATTCCACGTTGTCGTTCGCCATCTCGCGCTCCCCCTGCAGGACCCGGATCGTCACGGCCGTCTGGCTATCCGCCGCCGTCGAGAAAATCTGGCTTTTCTTGGTGGGGATCGTGGTATTCCGCTCGATGAGACGCGTGCTGACTCCGCCCAGCGTCTCAATCCCAAGCGAAAGCGGCGTCACATCCAGAAGCAGCACTTCCTTGATGTCGCCCTTGATGATGGCGGCCTGGATCGCAGCTCCCATGGCGACGCATTCCATGGGATCGACTCCCCGCTCGATTTTTTTGCCGACATACTCTTCGACGAATTTCTGCACAATCGGCATCCGGGTCGGGCCGCCGACCATAAGGACTCTAGAGATGTCTTTCGAAGAAAGTTTCGCATCGGAGAGTGCTTGTTCCAGCGGCTGGTGGCAGCGCTCGACAATCGACCCTACCAGCTCCTCGAGCTTGGCGCGGGTGATATTCATGGTCAGGTGCTTCGGCCCCGTATTGTCGGCGGTGATAAACGGAAGATTGATGTCCGTGGTGAGGGTGCTGGACAGTTCAATCTTTGCTTTCTCTGCGGCTTCCCGAACCCGCTGGACCGCCATAGGATCCTTCTGTAAATCGATCCCTGTATCTTTTTTGAACTCGCTCGCGATGTAATCAATCAGAACACGGTCCATATCCGTTCCCCCGAGCTGGGTGTCGCCGCTCGTCGCCTTGACCTCAAACCCGCCTTCCGCCCACATCTCAAGGATCGTCACATCCAGCGTTCCGCCTCCAAGGTCAAAAACCATGATTTTCTGTTCTTTTCCCGCCTTGTGAAGACCATAGGCCAGGCACGCAGCGGTCGGCTCGTTGATGATGCGGAGGACCTTCAAGCCCGCAATCTCCCCAGCATCTTTCGTTGCCGTCCGCTGATTGTCATCAAAATAGGCAGGGCAGGTAATTACCGCCTCCTCAACGGGGCCGCCCAGATACGCCTCCGCATCCTGTTTGATTTTCTGCAGGATGAACGCCGAAATCTGCTGGGGGGTGTATTCTTTTCCGTAAACCTTAAAATGGTGATCCGTCCCCATCTTCCGTTTGGCCGCCATCACGGTTCCCAGCGGATTGACGCTTGCCTGGCGGCGGGCCGGCTCTCCGATGAGACGCTGGCCGTCTTTGGTAAATGCCACATACGAAGGGACTGCCTTCCCTCCCAGCGTGGCCCCTTCGGCGCTCGGAATGATGACAGGGTGATCCCCTTCCATCACCGCTGCTGCGGAGTTCGATGTTCCCAAATCAATCCCAATCACTTTTGCCATGGTAACCCTCCTTCTCAAAAATCGGTTTTTTGTTTTTTCTCTGAAATTTTCACCGCCGCCGGCCGCAGCAGTTTCCCGTTCAAAAAGTATCCGGGGCGGATTTCCTCCACCACGGTTCCCTCAGGAAGTTGTTCATCCTCCGTCACGGCAACGGCCTCATGCTGCTCTGGGTCAAAAGTTCTGTCAAGTGTCTCAACTTTTGAGACGCCGTTCCGGGAAAGAAGCTCCCACAGCTCCTTCTGAATCATCTGAATCCCTTGGAGGATCGCGGTATGGTTCCCCGGCCCCCCGGCAGAGGTGCGGATATTGGAAAGCGCAATCATAAAATGGTCATAGACCGAAAGTAGTTCCTGCGTCATCGAGCCGTGCGCAAAGCGGATATACTCTTCCTTCTCCCGGGAGTGGCGCTTCCGGACATTTTCAAATTCCGCCTGGAGGCGAATATATTTGTCATAAAGCGCTTCCGCCTGCGCGACTTTCTCCTTCAGCGCACGAAGTTCCTCCTCAGAGACTTTCACTTTTTTCTTCTTCGTACTTTCCTCAGGAGCGCCGACGGGCTCCGCTTCCTTCTCTTTTTGTTCTTCTGCTTCCTGCACCGTTCACTCCGTTAAAAAAGCTGCATCCAATCGCTGAGTTTGGCTGCGGTGTATTGGACAATGGCCGTCACCCGACGGTAATTCAACCGCGTAGGGCCGATAATCCCCAATGTCCCGCAGCTTTTTCCGCCGATGCGATAGGCTGAGGTGATAAGACTGCATCCCTTGATGTTTTTGCATCCCGGTTCTTCGTCGATATGGACCTGAATCCCCCTTGAAGCGGCATCCCGCTTCAGAAGCCCCAGAAGCTCTTTTTTGTCTTCAAGGAGCAAAAAGACGGGCTGTGCTTTCTCATAAGAACGAAACTCCGGCTTATCGAAAATAGTCCAGGTTCCCTCTAAATAAAGATCCCCTTCCCCATTGATCAAACCGCTGTTTTCAATAATCTCCTTCGCGCGCCGGCAGATGTAGAAAAAAGAACTGCGTTCATCCAGCAGTCTCCGGTAAAGGACCTCATGGACGTCGGCAAGCGTCATGCCGGTTAATTCGGTATTCAAGAAATGCGAGACCCGGATAAGCTCTTCCTTCCCGGCTTCCTCCTCCAACTGGACCAACGCATTTTTGACCACACCGGTATTGGTGATGAAGACGGCGAGAAGTTCCTTCTCCCTCACAGGAATGAGTTCGAGCTGCTTCAGCACGCTCGAGGCGGCCTCTGGACAGAGCACCAGCCCTACTTCATCGGTGATTTCATAGAGCAGCCGCGCAATCCGCTCCATCACCCTTTCAATCATTTCGGAGGTCCGGAAGGCCTCCTCAATCATGCTTTTGTCCGCCTCCGAAAGACGCTCGGAGGTCATCAGGTGGTCGACATAAAACCGATATCCCTTCGGCGTCGGGACCCTTCCCGCAGAGGTGTGCGGATGGGTCAGATACCCCTCTTTCTCCAGATCCCCCATGACATTCCGAATGGTTGCCGCGCTGATTCCTAAACGGCAGTTCTCCGAAATCATCTTTGACCCAACAGGAAGTGCGCCCTCAATGAAGGTCTCAATGACCGAGAGAAGGATTTGATTTCTTCTGCTCTCATAATCAGTTAACGCCATAACCATCCTCTATTTTAGCACTCGACATATGTGAGTGATAAAAGAAGTTTAGCGAGAAACCGCTTCTTTGTCAAGTGGAAACCGAGACAGCGAGTCCTTTGAGCATCTCCTTTACCTTGATAGGAAGCTCTACCTCAAGATAAACGCCGTCTTGCCGGTCCTCTCTCTTTACCACAATCCCTTGTGAATAAATGAGTTGTAGATAACCGAGTTTCTCATAAGGAATGAGGACCTTGATTCTGGCCACTAAACCTTGAAGTGCTTCCATAATCCGATGGAGCAGGTGCTCAAGTCCTTCGCCGGTTTTTGCTGAGGTTGGAATGGCCCCGGGAAATTCTTTCAGGAGCCGCTGGAGCGCCAAAGTTGGCAGGGGTTCCTCCAAAGGGGTGGTCCCCTCTGTTTGATCTTTCGGGCGCTGGAATTGGTCGATTTTATTGAGACAGGTGATGACGGGCTTGTGCCCAACTTCAAGCTGCGTCAGCACCTTGTAGACAGCGTCGCTTTGTTCCTGGATGCGCGGATGCGCGGCATCCAAGACATGGAGCAGAAGATCGGCTTCCACCACTTCCTCAAGGGTTGCATGAAAACTGTCGATGAGGTGATGAGGCAAATCCTGCAGGAAACCGACTGTATCAAGGAAAATGACCCGCTGGTTGTTCGGAAGGACCCGTTTGCGGGCGACCGGGTCCAGGGTGCTGAAAAGCCTTTCCTCGGCGATTTCATGGGAATCGGTGAGGCAATTGAAAAGAGAACTTTTCCCCACATTCGTATAGCCGACAATCGCGATGGTGGAAAGAGGAAGCTCCAGGCGTTTTTGCCGGGCCGTGGAGCGCCGCCTTCGAAGGGACTCCAGTTCTCCTTTCAACTTTGCAATCCGCTTCCGGATCCGACGGCGGTCTACTTCCAGTTTTTGTTCGCCGGGTCCGCGTGTCCCGATGCCGCCTCCCAGGCGTGAAAGGAGGATTCCTTTGCCGGTGAGCCGCGGCAAAAGATAAAGCAGCTGGGCCAGCTCGACCTGGTATTTCCCTTCCGTCGACTTGGCCCTCTGAGCAAAGATGTCGAGAATCAGCTGGGTTCGGTCGATGACCTTCACCGACCAAAGTTCTTCGAGGTTCCTCTGCTGGGCGGGGGACAGGTCGTTTCCGAAAATGACAAGATCCGCATTTTTCCCGTGGCAGTGCTCCTTGAGTTCCTCCGCTTTTCCCTTCCCGAGAAATAAACCCGGGTTTACTTCCCGAAGGGGGAGAATCACTTCATCAACAACAGTGGTCGTGGAAGAAAGGGCCAGGGACCGGAGCTCGCGAGCGGCATCTTCCGCATCCCACCCTCCTTTCCTCCCGAGGTCGCATGTAACCAGAAGTGTTTTTTCAACCATGGATCTCATTTTATCGTATTTTCCATTTTCTGGATAGGGACGTTTTCGGACCTGGCTCTAATCTGTCCCCACCGGGGATGTTTCTAGGTTGCACGGTTGGGACGTTTTCAGAAGCGTCTCCCTTTTTCCCTAACGCTGAG
Source organism: Candidatus Omnitrophota bacterium (assembly GCA_043823025.1). Lineage (GTDB taxonomy): Bacteria > Omnitrophota > Gorgyraeia > JACQQV01 > JACQQV01 > JBDRBD01. Next base: position 4,519 of record JBDRBD010000164.1, read on the forward strand.
GACACTTTTGAAAACATCCCTAAGAGGTTCGACGCTGATTCAATAAAACAGCGTCAAATCCGTTCCAAAAATTATGGTATACTTTTACGGGGACCTGTTTCCTGAACCGGGTTCCAGGGCGGAGAAATAAGTAACAGAATCACAAAAACCAAAAAGAACATTTGCACAATGGACTTCATCATGAAACGCATCGAAAAACAGGATGAAGCGAAAAGGCGAGCTACCCCAAACGGATTTACACTCCTTGAAGTAGTGATCAGTTCAGCCATTCTTCTCCTCACGATTCTTGGGGTGCTTGCCACCTATCAACATGCCATCGTATTAAGCCGGGTGAATGAAGGCCATACCTTGGCCCTGCAGAGTGCCCAAGCGACGCTCGAAAAAATGCGGGGTCATGTTTTTGGTCGTCTTCTGATGGATTATGGGCCTAGTGGGAATCCCGGCAACACCTTTGTGCCTGCGGGGCTTACCGGAAGGGGCGCCATTTCTTTCGATACCACCGACCCGGCGGTCTTGGGGGTCCGGATTGTCGTTTGCTGGAGAGAGAAAGGACGGCTGTTCGGCGAAGATGAAAACCTGAACGGTAGGCTGGATAGCGGTGAGGACGCAAACGGAAACGGCCTTTTGGACAGCCCTGTCCGCCTCGTAACCTTCTTGACTCAAGAGGCACCCCCATGAAAAAGCGCATGAAAGGGTTAACGCTGGTAGAAATGATGGTCGCTACGAGTCTCGGCGTCCTCTTGATTGCCAGCGTCATGGGGCTTCTGTTGCTGGGTCGGGATGTGTGGCAGGATACAGAAACAAAAATGATAACGCTCCAACAGGTACGAGGGGCGCTGACAGAAATCGGTATGGACCTTCCCCGCACGAGCCGAAGGCCTGCTGCTCAGGGAGGACCGCCGCTGGACTTGAGAATTGCCACCGACGGAAGCTGGATACGTTTTTATATTCCTCAAAGCATTACAGACGGGACCATTACGTGGGGAGATGAAATCCGTTATCGATTCATCGGAGCAAACCATCAAATTCTCAGGGAAAATCTCACCACGGGCGAAACGAGGGCTGTGGCCAATTTCATCGACACCGCGACATTTGGTATCCTGGACGCGGTGCAATATCCGAACGTCGTCGCCATGACGATTCGTTCAGGAAAAACATCTCTTTCAAGACGGGTATTTGAAACAGAACTGCAAACAAATTATACAGTAAGAAATTAAAATCATCGAGGTGGCCCATGAAACATGATTATCTCTATTCATTCCTCCGTACCCGAAAGAGCCAGAATGGCTCTGTTCTCATCATCTCTTTGATTGTGTTTACAATCCTCTTTATGATCGGACAGACGTTCCTCTCCCGGGTTGTGAACGAAAGGAAACTGACGGAACTCGAGCTGACGCGAAACCAGGCCTTCTATCTTGCCGAAGGAGCCAAAAATGTCGCTCTGGCGGAGCTGCGCCAACGGACGACCCTCCAGCTGGATACACACCTCCGGGGTGTCAGTAATATTGCGCATCTGCAATCCTATCTTCCCATTTCACGATCGCTGGAGTTCTTAAGAGATTATGCCTACGAAAGCAATTCCGATGCGCGTTTTGCGCTGGACAATCCCGGATGGGGAGACCGGGCATACCTTGTCCTCTCCCGTCCCGATGCGGAAACAGGGAGCTATGACGTTCTCCTGGAGGTCTTCACGAATGGGGACCCGGCAGAAAATCCTCCTGAAGTGCTTCAGTTCCCCTATCGGTATCAGATTTCCGCATTCGGCACATCCGCCCTGAACGGAATCGGCCAGCAGATCCTCTCTTCAGGGACGTTTATCGTCATCGTTCAGCGGGACAACTTCGCCCGATACGCCCTCTTCACGGATGAGCATACATCGCCAAGCGGAGGCATCGTCTGGTTTACGAACCAAACCAACTTTACAGGACCGGTGCATTCCAATGACCGGTTCAGTTTTGCCGGGAACCCCGGCGCTACGTTCACCGACGCGGTGAGTCAGGAAAAAGGGACGGCGCGGTTCTACAATGACCGCGACTATCTCCTGCTGGATGATAACCGGAACGGCGATATCGACGTCCCCACATTCCAATTGGGTTTTTCCCGAGGCGTCGAGGCGATCCCACTTCCTGCAACCACCGACAAGGAAAGCCAGCAGCGGACCGCTCTGGGACTTCCCGGCAATCAACCCATTCCATCCATGAGCAACGGCATTTATGTTCCGGAAAGCCAGGGCGCCTTAACAGGGGGCATTTATGTCCGGGGGAATGCCGCCGTCGGTATGTCGGTCAATGGAGATGGCTACCAAGTTTATAACGTCCAACAAGGATCCACCGCACAGCAGATTACCGTCAACCCTGATGCAAACACGACGACGGTCCAAGAGGGCGCTGCCACCGATACCTATACAGGAACCCCCCGAGGCATTCTCTTTGTGGACGGCTCCGTCCAGAGCTTTTCGGGAACCCTCTCCAACAGAACACAACTCACGGTGGCAAGTTCCGGCGACTTTATCATTACCAATCACGTCCGGTATCAAAATTATGCGACGACGCCTTCTTTGAACGCAACCGGATACAACAATCTCCTGGGCGCCCTCTCCTGGAATGGCGATATCCGCATCGCAACCACGGCTCCGAACGATCTTGACGTGCATAGTACCGTGATGGCCCCCAACGGTGTTTTTACAGTGGACAACTATGATCGCGGGAGTCCCCGCGGCACAGTGACGCTGTTGGGCGGCGCGATTACAGAAAACTATGGTGCCTTTGGAACCTTTAACCAAAATGGTCCCGTGAGCGGTTACGGCCGGAACTTTGTTTACGATTCGCGCATGCGGCAGGGATATTCTCCTCCCTACTTCCCAACCGCCACCACGTTCACGGCAACCAACAACGGTGTCCTCAATCTCCCCGGCTGGGAAAAGAAACGAGGCCATGCGCCCCCTTAATCTGAAGAAACAGTGGATTGTCGTTGTCTTTGTCGTGTGGGGACTTCTCCTGATTGGAGCGTCTCTTTTCCTTAGGAAGGATGAACCTTCCTTCGAGTCCAAAAGCACGCCTCAGACGCCCCGCCAGTTCAAGAACGCCTCGGGCCACATCATTCAAGACCCTCCGAAATTTCGTACCCCCGACGTGACGGAGAAAAAAGAAGCCGCGGCCGGCCAAATCCTCGAATACTAAAGTCCATTTCCCCATTGCCCAGAATTCAAAAAAGTGCTACCATCCATGTAGAGTCCTTCATGTACGAATCCTATTGGGAACTTAGAGAAAAGCCTTTCCAGAACACGCCGGACCCGCGGTTTTTGTATTCTTCGCGCCAGCACGAAGAAGCGCTCTCGCGGCTCACCTTTGCCATCCAGGAAAGGCTGGGGGCAACGCTTCTGACCGGCGTCTTCGGATGCGGCAAGACGATCCTTGCCCATGCGCTCCTCGGTTCCCTCACCGGTGAAAAATACAAGACCGCCTACGTGGCGAATCCCCGGATGGACGACGTCGATCTCCTCCGCATGATTGTCCACCAATTGGGCCTTTCCAATCCCCCCACGAGAAAAATGGATGTCCTTTCCGTGCTTCAGGACACCCTCGTCACCAATTTTCGGAACGGGAAGGAAACCATCGTGATTATCGACGAAGCCCATTCCATCGAATCGGACGGAGTTTTCGAGGAAATCCGGCTCCTCCTGAACTTTCAGCAGGAAGACCGGTTTCTCCTTTCGCTCTTTCTGCTGGGCCAGCCGGAGTTAAAAGAAAAAGTCGAACGCAATGCCCAGTTGGAACAGCGCATCGAAATCAAATGCCGGCTGGACGCATTCGGCTCTGAAGACACGACGCAATACATTCACCACCGGTTAAAGGTCGCAGGCGCCTCCCGCACCCTCTTCACGGATGAGGCCATCCGGCTGATTCACGCCAACTCCGGCGGGATTCCGAGGCGGATTAACCGGTTGTGCAACGTGTGTCTTTTGGCGGGATACGGTCTTCAAGCGAATCAAATCGACGGCACTATCGTGCAGAAAGAAATCACAGAACTCTAAAGGAGAAGATGTACGAAGCCTACTGGGGACTCAAAGAAAAGCCTTTCCAGAATACGCCGGACCCGCGGTTTTTGTACAACACCCCCCAGCACGAGGAAGCGCTCTCGCGGCTCATCTATGCAATCAGGGAACGGGTCGGAGCGGCGATCCTGACCGGCGTCTTCGGCTGCGGAAAAACTCTCATCGGCCGCACCCTCATGCGAGAGCTTCACGGAGAAAAATACCGGGTGGCGTACCTCACCAATCCCCAGATGAGCTATGTGGAACTACTTCTTTTGATTGCCCATGAACTGGGAAAGTTCGATCTTCCGACGCGGAAATCGGAGGTGCTGACCAATGTCGTTTTCACCGCCCTCAGGGAGATTCTGGATAACAATTATAAAGAAGGCAAGGAAACGGTCATTGTCGTGGACGAGGCCCATATTATTCAGGACCCGGAGGTGTTTGAGGGACTGAGATTACTCCTTAATTTCCAACTGGAGGACCGGTTTCTCCTCACACTTCTCCTCCTGGGCCAGCCCGAACTGAGAGCAAAGGTGGATGAGTTTAGACCGCTTGAACAGAGAATCGGCATCAAGTGCCATCTCGACCACTTGGATTCCGAGGAAACCGAAAAATACATTGCCCACCGCTTCCAGGTGGCCGGAGGAACAGAATTTCCCTTCACGGATGAAGCGTTAAAGATGATTTTTGATTATTCGGGCGGGATTCCCAGGCGGATCAACCGGCTCTGTGATTTGTGTCTTTTAGGCGGGTTCGGGAAAAAAACCAAAACCATCCCCCGGGAGTTAGTCCAGGAAGAGATCGCCTCGTTCGGAAGGACAACCTAGAAGCCGTTACGGCGCTGTGTTCTCCAATCTTTCCTCTGCCAAGACAAGGGCCTCGTAGTAAGGGACGGCGGCATCGAGACCGTCTCCTTCCCACCATCCATCCCGGGGACAGCCGCGGTAAAGAGGATGGGGATCGTTTCCGTCGGCAGCTTCTTCCTTGGCGTGCGCATCAAACCAACCGCAAAGCGTGCGCCACCCCTCACGGATAGATCCCTCAAGAAGGTTATATTTCGGAAAGGGAAAAGCAGCGCAAAAATTCATTTCTCCGTAAGCGGTGATGAAACAGGAAGATTGCGCCGCCTGACAGTGCATTCTGCCTTTCCACCGCCTCCGGGTTTCTTTCCCAACCGGCTTGTGTTCGGAAAGCAAAAAAGGCTCCTTGAGGATTTGGATTGCTCTTTCCGGATCCAACCGGTAGGCAAGCGGCTCAAGAGAGCCGTCTGCTTTCGGATGGATGAGACTCATGCAAACAGCGCGAACACCCCATCTCCTCGCCATCGCTCTCATCTTCTCGATTTCATCAACATTCAGCGTCATCGCAGGAAGAATCAGCGTGAGAGGAATTTTCCTTTGGACCAAGCGTTCGATTCCGGAAATACACCTGGAGAATGAACCCGGAACGCAGGTGACTTTTTCGTAGGTCTTTTCCGTGGCCCCGTAGAGTGAAAGTTCAATTTCCAGGGGAAGCAGCGATTGAAGCTGCTCGACGGTGGATTCCGTAAGCAGGGTCCCGTTCGTTTTCAGGATGACCGCAAATCCTTCTTCTTTGGCCTCTTTCAGAAGGTCAAAAAAGTCCCTTCGCAAAAATATCTCGCCGCCCGTCAGGCTCAGAAGAAAGCAACCCTCCTCCCGCAATTCCTTGAAGAGGGATGTGATTCTTTCCTTTATCATCTCTCCCCTTCCGGCGACGTGGGTCGGGTGATAACAATGAACACAACGGAGATTGCACCCGTGGGTCAGTTCAAGCGTCGCCTCAAATAGCGCCCGCGACGCTTGCGCTTTTTTGAAGGCAGAATCCCAGAATTCCTTTGGAGAAAGCTCGGGGAGAGGAAAGGCCTTAGGGTTTGGCTTCATGGGAATCTTTTCCTTCTTTCAAAAAAGAAATGGCGCTTGGGTCCTTCAAAAAGTGAAAACGGTAGCAGGGAATTGTCGCAAATAGTTCTTCGCAGAACTCAAGCGTTTTCTGCATGTATGCTTCGTTCCAGTGAGTGAGAAAAATCTGTGGGAAAAGAAGCCGGGGAAACTCCTTGGCGGAAAGCCGTTCAAGGGAATTTTGAGAGCCGTGAGCGATGAAAAAAAGTTCTTTCAGGGGGGCCGACTCCTGGGAGAACTGCCACGCCACCCCCGGCCAGGGGGTTCCGTGAAGATAAAAAGCACCCTCTGATTTCCGGATAATCACAATCTCGTCGCTCAGGGCAGAAACACCCCCTCCGGAAAGAAAAAGTTTCGCAAGAGTGCTTTTCCCTGATCCGGAGGGCCCGATGAATGCCCTTCCTTCCTTCCCTTCCCGAACGCCGAGCCCGTGGACGACGATTCCTTCCCCCTGGCTCAACAGAAAGACAATGAGGAGTTGACCCAGCGGACGCATGAGCTGGGGGAAAGACCAGCGAGCCTCCACAAAAGGCAAGAACTGACGGAGCGACTGCCAAAGGTCGTCCGGAAGTGCATACACATTCCCCGAAGAAAAATCTTTTGAAAAACGGCCGAGAAACTGGGCCCGCTTGGTGTGTGAGTGAAAGGTTTCAATCAGATAATGGCCGTTCGTCTCGTAAAGGGCCCAGTGATCTTTCAATTCAAAAAGACACCGCTCCCTCGGGAAATGCGGAAACGCTCCGCAATGCACCGTAAGGTGAACTCGCACTTTGCCTCGAAGGGGAAAAAAACCGTATCGTAACGGAAAATGGCGCGCGTGCGACTTCTCCCACTCGATCCGGAAGCCAATTCCCCCTATCTCAAGAGAAAAAGCAGGCATTGCATTCTCTTAAGAACTAATTGCGCTGTCGAATCCCGCGGCGCCGTACTGCCGGCAATCTACCTTGGTAGCACAACCCCTCGTTCCCAAACTGGACGGACCCGTCGACGAGGTGGCACAAACCGAAAGAATTGCCTGTTCATGGTTTAAACGGATTCGGAAAATTTTCGGCGTTTCATACGGTTTTTTCATTGAATCCCCCTTTCTATTTTTTCAGCCAAACGATGCGCTGCCTGACAAAAATGCTCCACCGGCATTTCAGCATCCCCGCTTTCAAAGCGTGCGGGAAAGGGAATCTTTCCGCAGAGAGAATAGAGGGTGCATTCCCTACAGGGCGATATCGTTTGATACGTCATGCCTCGGACTTTTGAAAAAACTTCCCGGACAGCCTCCCTGAAAGAACGGCTCTTTAGAGAAACTCTCGGCTCCCCCACAAAGACACAGCTACCCAGTTTTCCCCAAGCAGAAAGATGAAAAGTAGTTGTCCCGCAACCGCACCGGTAAAGCCGCTCGGTCGGTTCATCAAAAAGTTTTGCGCACCTGTCCTCCCCGTCCATCTCGGAAGAGCCCGTTTCAAGGTCAGCGATTTCTTCGGGACTGAGCCGGTAAAGACAGGGCTCTAGAGAACCGTTCAGGGCCGGATAGATATTGGTGCTGAAGCGGAATTTCAACCCAAAACCCTCAACCAATTTTTTGATGTCATCCAATCTTCCGCGGTTCAGCGTCATCGCCTTTGTCTTGACCCTGACCGGAATCCCACGCTCAAGGAGAAGCCGAACCCCTTTGACAAATTTTTCAAAAGACCCCGGTACCTGGGTCACAGCGTCAAAAACTTCCTCGGTTGGCCCGTGACAGCTGGTTTCAACGAAAAAGGGCGGGTCTTCGGCAAGCCGGTCGGCGATTTGGCGGGTGATCAAGGTGAGATTCGTAAAAAGCGTGATGATAAAACCCCTTTTCCTGGCAGAAGCATAAATATCGAAAAAATCCTTCCTCATGAAGATTTCGCCGCCTGTGAAACAAAGCCAGAGACACCCCGCGTCGCGAACTTCGTCAAGAATGCGGATGATTTCTTCAAAAGAGAGTTCTTTCTGGCGATCCCGGGGATTATTGTAACAATCGGTATAACAATGGACACAATGTAGATTGCACCGGTAGGTCAAATCGATCTGGCCCCGGATGGGCATACCGGCTTCACACCCCTTATCGTCGATAAAGCTGCTGAAATCCCGGTATTCGATCTCTGCGACTTCTGTTTTCATTTCTGGGTTCTCACGGGGAAGCAGCAACTGCCGCTTCGGCTGAAACCATTCCCTCTTTTTCAAAAGCAGCCATCTTTCTCGGAAAAGGGCACGGAAAAGCGTGAAGATACCGGTAAAAGCCCTCATCAAAAGACCCTTTCCGGAGATCGTAACTTTTCGTCCTGACCCTGGAGCAAAGCTGGAGCTGCCCGAATGCATCGATATGAAAAGTAAAAATTCCCGCTTCACACACGGGAGGCTCCGCGTCGCGCAAGCGGAGTTCCCTTTCCTGAAGCATTTCGGGGTCCTCCTCCTCAATCACCTTTAATTCCTCTTCGGAAAGTTGGTAGGTATAGACATCCTCGCGGCCGTCTAACCGGTCCCGGAGTCCTTCGCCAAACTTGAACTGGACGCCTCCCAGTTGTTTCACGAAAGTCCTGACCTTCAAAATTTCATCCCGATTGAGCGTCAAACCAACGACTTTCAAGACAAGAGAAATGTTTCTTTGTAAAAGAGACTCGATCCCCTGGAGGACTTTTCCGAACGACCCTTTCCTTTGTGTTATCTTTTCAAAGAGTTCCGCCTTTGTTGCATGGAGGGTAATCTCAACCAATAAGGGCGGATAGTCCTTCAAAAAATCGGCCGCCTTCTCGGTGATCAGCGTTCCGTTGGTATGGAGTATCAGTAAAAACCCCTTCTCCTTGGCGGTTCTGTAAATTTCAAAAAAGTCCTCGCGCATCAAGGCCTCGCCCCCCGTCAGGCAAAGCCAAAGGCATCCCGCTTTACGGAGCTCATCCAAAATCCGGAGGATTTCCCATGTTTGAAGCTCCTTTTGGAAATACCGCGGATGGTTATAGACATCGGTATAACAGTGAATACAGCGGAGATTGCACCGGTAAGTGAGTTCCCATTGCCCGAAGAGGGGCAGCCGCATCTTGGGGTGTTTTGTCATCAGGGCTTGGCAAAAATCACGGCTCGAACCCGTTGGCAAAAAAACTTCACACCCCATCCCATCCCCCGTTTTTTGCATCACCAGAAGATGCTTTTGGTTCAATCAATCCTTGATTTCTCATTTGCTTCAAGAAAGAAAGTACATCGCGCGAGACTCTCTTCGGTTCCGCCTCAAAGATTCCAAGGAGGTGTGAAATGATTTCGTGAACACTCCGCTTTCCGTCAAGCGCCTCCCAAATAGCCGCCCCGACAGGCGTGAACCGAAGGAGGTCCCCCTCGTCCGGATCAAGGAGGACGAGCTGGTCTTCGACCCTCCGCCAAGAAAGTCTCTTGTTTTTTTCGAACACGTCCGTCTGTTTAAACATTCGACAAAAGGCGCGACATCTGCGATTTGAGCCTGATCCAAAAAAGGTAAAGAAGCTTCCTCAACTCCCTTGCCATTTTGTAACAAAGACCTTCGCGGAAATAAATCCAGAAAAGAGCGGCATGGAGATCCGGGGAGTGAAACCCGAGACGGGCCGCATCAAGGAGCATCTCCTTGGCCCGGCGAAACGCTTTTTGCTTGAAAAGCGTAAGACCGATCCAGAGGTTAAGAGATCCTTCCGGTCCTTTCAGCACAAGGGCCCGCTGGAAAGCATCAAGCGCCCTCTCCCACTCCTTTCTTTCGAAGAAGACGGTGCCCAGCCCATAAAAGGCACTGGAAAGCTCCGGATTTTTCAAAAGGGCCTTCTCATAATAAGATTGGGTTTGTTTCCAGTCTCTTTGGGCCCTTGAGACGTCGCCGAGGCCGCAAAGCACGTGAGGGTCGTCGGGGTCGAGGAGAAGTGTTTTCTCGTACTCCTCCCTTGCTTTTTTCCATTGGCCCAGGTTTTGATAAACGGGTCCGAAATTATTGTAAGCCGTCGCGTAGGTTGGATCGGCAGAAATGGCTTGTTGGTAAAGACCCGATGCCTCTTCTTTTTCCCCCCGTTCAAGGAAAAGGCAGGAAAGATTGTAAAGACTTGCAACGTCTTTGGGGTTAAGCGTGAGGGCTTTTTGGTAATCTGAAACGGCTTTTTCAATTTCTCCTTTTTCTTCAAGGGCCTGCGCATTCCGTTTGAAATCATAGGAAGGTGTATCTGAAAAAGGTTCCCGCATCAGCTGGGCCAGCCTATCTCCCAGGTATTTGTAGCGAAGGGGTGTAAATCCCCCTTCGACAGAATACGCGATGGTCACGCAATCGCTTCGGATCTTCTTTTCCCGCAAGGAACCAACCAGCTCCTCTGGAAAAAGCCAGGGTTTCTTCCGGCGGGGATCTTCGCCTTTCTCCAAAAATCCTGAAATGAGAAAATCCGTGTCGATATCCAGGAGAAGTTCTTCGTCGATGGAAGGGAGATTCCGAAATGTCGAAACAATGAGCGGAAAACCGTATACGTTTGCTTGGCCCTTATTTTCTTCGATGACAATATCGCTGAAAACATCCGGATGAGACTTCTGCAGGCCCTGGAAAAGACGGAGCATTTGGTGCTCCCACGAGACGCCGGGTGGGGCCTCCGGGGTGACCCAATAAAAGGCCCGGACGATCCCCTCCCTTAACGCAAGGCAAATGTAGTTTCCGATGTGGACAAAGGTATCTAATTTCCGGCCCGAAAAATTCCAAGAATTTTTTTTCTGAATGAGTGTTTCGAGCTCGCGGAGGGAGGATACTTGAAGGAGATCGCCGGAGGATCTTTCGGGAATCCAGCCAAAATTGATATGGGCGTCGATATGGAGAAGAATGCGGTTTTTGAAAAGTTCCCTCTG
>JBDRBD010000165.1:0-11534 GCA_043823025.1 Candidatus Omnitrophota bacterium
GCCGCCGACGACGATGACGTGCTCCCCGATATTGACAGGCGTGTGGTATTTTGGAAATTGATACGCAGACATCAAGTTCACGCGGGTAAGAAATTCGTTCGCTGAATAAACATTGCAGAGGTTCTCCCCTTTGATCCCCAAGAAGGCCGGAATTCCTGCCCCCAGACCCAAAAAAATGGCCGCATATCCCTCCTTAAAAAGTTCCTGCAGCGTCTTGGCGTTCCCGATGACAACATTGGGAATAATTTCAACGCCGAGTTTCCTGAGATCATCAATCTCGAAGTCCAGGACGTCGCCGGGCAACCGGAAGGGCGGAATTCCATAACGCAAAACGCCGCCCGGGCGCTGGAGACTTTCAAACACGGTCACTGCGACGCCCTTTCTCGCCAGTTCTCCGGCGCAGCAAAGCCCCGCAGGCCCCGAACCCACAACCGCTACTTTCAAACGGGAAAGACGCTCGTCTTTTTCGACCGGAACCGCCAGGCTTTCCCTCATTCCATAGTCGCCGGCAAACCTTTCAAGGAAATGAATATTAATGGCCAACTCCGAAGCAAAGGGCAGGCCTTTCTTGGTAAAGACGCAGGTCTTGCGGCACTGATATTCGGCAGGGCAAACCCGCCCGCAGATCGAGGGGAAATAGTTTTTCTCCCGAATGGTGAAATAGGCGCCCGCGTAGTCCTTCTTCGCAATCTGGTCAATGAATTTTTTGACGTCGATTTCAACCGGGCAGCCGTCGATGCAGGTTGCGTTCTTGCACTGAATACAGCGGGCGGCTTCTTCCAGCGCTTCTGCCTCGGTATAGCCCGTGACCACCTCGTCAAAACCGCCGGTTCTCTGCAGCGGGTCTTTTTCTCTTGCTCTTACGGGTTCTTTCTTCATGTTTGCAACGGCAATCGGCAGATATGTTTTTCCTGCTCCGTATAAATCTGATTCCTCTTCGCCAATTCTTCCCAATCCACCAAATGGGCATCGAACTCGGGGCCGTCCACACAGCTGAACTGCGTTTTTCCTCCGACAGTAACCCTGCAGCTGCCGCACATCCCGGTGCCGTCGACCATGATGGCGTTCAGGGAAACGATGGTGGCCACGCCGAAATCCTTGGTGACGGAAGCGGCGCGCCGCATCATGGGGATGGGTCCTACGGCGTAAACCAAATCATACTTCGATTTCTCAAGGAGTTCCTTGAGCATGTCCGTGGTGAACCCCTTCCGGCCGTAGGAACCGTCGTCGGTCATCACATAGAGTTCATCTGAAAATTGCTTCAGCTCGCTCTCGAGAATCAGAAGTTCTTTTGCGCGCGCACCCAGAATGCAAGTGACATGATTGCCGGCGCCCTTCAAAGCCCTTGCTACAGGATAGATTTCGGCGATGCCTACGCCTCCGCCCACCACCACCACCCTTCCGTGCTTTTTAATTTCCGTGGGATGGCCCAACGGACCAGAAAGCGCATACAAAAGATCGCCTTTGGCGAGGCGGCCCAAAAGCTTTGTGGTCAGGCCGGCTTCCTGGGCAATCAAGGTAACGGAACCTTTTCCTTGATCGGTGCTGACAATGGTCAAGGGGATTCTTTCTCCCTCTTTCTTGACCATGAGAACAACAAATTGCCCGGCCTTTGCTTTTCTGGCGATTTCAGGAGAAGAAACCTCAAGCCGGACAACCCGTATCCCTTGACTCTCGCTTAACACCGTTGTATCCAATATCTTCATGTGAGGCTCCGACGAAAACTTCCGGTTTTGCCCATTTTAGGAATTAAATTACAATACACCATTTGCCTTCGCTTGTCAACACCAAAAACGAAGCGGATTTTCTCCTAACCTTTTGTATTTAAATAAGTTATGGAGATTTTTTCTGCGGCTACGGCTTTGGTAAATCTTTAATGGCCTGAAGCGATTCCTCCAGGAGTCCGTCAGGAAGGGCGTAATCGGTAAGTTCGCCGTTCAGGTATTTCTGGTATCCTGTCAAATCCATCAGTCCATGTCCGCTGTAATTGAATAAAATCACTTTCTCCTTGCCTTCCTTTTTGGCTTTCTCTGCTTCTTCAATGACGCAGGCAATGGCGTGGCTTGTTTCAGGCGCGCAAATCGCGCCTTCTGTCTTTGTCCAAAGGAGCGCGGATTCGAAACATCGAATCTGGTTGTACGCCCTCGGTTCAATCAGCCCTTCTTTCGCCGCGTGGCTCACCAGAGGCGCCATGCCGTGATAACGCAGCCCTCCCGCATGGATCGGGGGCGGAACAAACGCGTGGCCCAGGGTATACATGGCGATGAGCGGCGTTTGGCGTGCGGTGTCACCGAAATCATACGTAAACGGCCCGCGCGTGAGCGTCGGACAGGCCGTCGGCTCCGTCGGAATGATGGTGATTTTTGCGCCATGAATCTTATCGCAGACAAAAGGAAAAGAGAGTCCGGCAAAATTGCTGCCGCCGCCGGCGCAGCCGATCACCAAATCGACCTTCTTTTCCCCGAAAAGCTCCAGCTGTTTCTTGGCCTCGAGGCCGATGATCGTCTGGTGGAGCAAGACGTGATTCAGCACGCTCCCCAGCGAATAACGGGTCTCCCCGGATGGGTCGCTGACCGCTTCCTCAATCGCCTCGCTGATTGCGATCCCCAAACTCCCGGGCGTATCCGGCATTTCCTTGAGTACCTTCCTGCCGAACTGAGTTTCCTGGCTGGGACTGGAAACGCAGCGGGCTCCCCAAATCTGCATCATGATTTTTCTCAACGGCTTCTGTTCGTAACTGATCCTGACCATATAGACCTTGCATTCAAGCCCTACCAAATTGCAGGCAAATGCCAAAGCGCTTCCCCACTGGCCTGCGCCTGTTTCGGTCACAAGCTTTTTAATGCCGAATTGTTTGTTGTACCACGCTTGTGCCACAGCCGTGTTCGGCTTGTGGCTGCCGGGGGGACTTCCGCTTTCATCCTTATAATAGATGCGGGCGGGCGTCTTGAGGTGCTTCTCAAGATAAACAGCCCTGCGCAGCGGCGATGGTCTCCAACGATAAAAGATTTCGAGGATTTCCTCAGGGATGCGGATCCACCGCTCGCGGCTTACCTCCTGTTCGATCAAATTCATCGGGAACACCGGAGCGAGCATGTCGGGGGAAATCGGTTTTCCGTCAGGCCCTAACGGCGGCGCCGGGGGAGTGGGCAGGTCCGCTACTAAGTTGTACCATTGCCGAGGGATCTCATTTTCCTTCAAATAAACCTTTTTCTCTGTCATCGGTGCTCTCTTTTTGAAACGGGCAGTTAAAACCAAACCACTTCATCGCAGGCAAAAAGGAGATATCCTTCAGCAAGCTGCAGAAGTCAATATTCGGAAATAGAAAAACGCTCAGCCGGTAACCTTAAAAACCTTGTCGTTTTCGTGAAGTTTCCGGTCGACCTTGAAACCGACGGATTGGCCGGCGGTAGCTTCCTGGACCGTCTGATGTTCCACCTGCATAGAGGTAATCTGCTGAGAAAACTCCTCGGAATGACCTACGATATGGACCGTATCCCCCACTTTAAGCGTATCCGTAAGCTGGACGATACCGACCCCGACTTTTCCGAAATAATGAGTAATGACCCCGATTTCTTTCTCTTCCATTGGGCACCTCCCAAATTGAAAGTTTCTGCTCAACGCGACGCGGTCGCTCTTCCGGCATCCATTATACCAAACTACAGCGATACTTTCTGCCCCGTTTGCGGAATGAGCGTTTGCACGATCCCCCGCTGCCGGAGTATGTCCTGAAGCGCCTCGCTCTGTGTTTTTTCCCCGTGCACAATGAAGATCTGCTTCAAGCGGCTTCCGCACTGCACGACAAAATCCAGAAGCTCCCCCTGGTCGGCATGGCCGCTGAAGGCATTGATGATGGAGACCTCGGCGCGCAATGGGTGGGGCTCTCCGAAAATCCTGACTTCCTTTTCCCGCTCCACAATCTTTCGGCCGAGCGTATCCTTCGCCATGAAACCCACGACGAGGACGGTGTTTTTCGGGTCTTCAATGTTGTTTCGCAGATGATGGAGAATGCGGCCGGATTCGCACATGCCAGAAGCGGAAATGATGATCATGGGGCCGGGTTTCTCATTGAGCTTCTTGGACTCCTCTGCATCGCGAATGTACGAGATGCCTTCCGCCTTGAAAGGGTCTTCCCCGCGCCCCAAAAGACTCCTTGCTTCCTCGTCCCAACACTCCGGATGCCGCCGGAACACTTCCGTGAGGTTGGTGGCCAGCGGGCTGTCCACATAAACCGGAAGAGAAGTCAACATCCCTTCGCGAATCAGTTCATTCAAGTAATAAACGACCTCCTGGGTTCTTTCCAAAGCAAAGGTCGGGATGATGACTTTCCCTCCGCGCTGCGCTGTCTTTTCCACCACGGTCTTGAGTTTTGTTTTGGCCTTCTCAATGTCGTCGTGAAAACGCCCCCCGTAGGTACTTTCGATAATCAGATAGTCAAGGCGCTCCGGGACCACCGGATCGCGCAAAATCGGAAGGGACGCCCTTCCCAAATCCACGGCATAGGCAATCCGGATCGGCTCCGGCTCTTTCGGAATCTCCAGAACCGAGATGGCCGACCCGAGCACATGGCCTGCGTCGTAAAACGTGCAGGTCATCCCTCCGGCCGACTCAAAGGGCTTTTCGTAGGAGCGTTCAAAGAAATGCTTCAGGGAATTTTTGGCGTCTTCCACGGTGTAAAGCGGGTAGCGCGGCGGGAGTCCTTTTTTGCGATGAATCTTGTTCACAAAACGGACGTCTTCTTCCTGGATATGAGCACTGTCCAGAAGCATATGGTCGCAAAGGTCTTTGGTCGCTTCAGTGGCAAAAATCGGCTGCCGAAACCCGCTTCGGGCAAGATTCGGAATATTGCCACTATGGTCAATGTGGGCGTGCGACAGGATGACGGCGTTGAGTTGGTCAACGTCGAACATGAAGTTCCGGTTGACTTCATAAAATTCCTCGCGTCTGCCCTGATACAGGCCGCAGTCAAGAAGGACACGTGCATCGTTCGCTTCAACCAGATGCATGGAACCCGTGATGTTTTCCAAACCGCCCAAAAACTGTATCGATACGTTGCGGTCGTTTTTCATAAGTCTACGGCAATGTCTCCGTTCCTTAGATTGGGGGATTTCCGTTCGAGGGCTGTTGCTGGGCCCGTCGATAAATATACTGCTGGATACGGTCCCGATCCATGAAGGAAAGGCCTATGAATTCCACCCCCGCTTCAAAAAAGACTTCCGGGCTGTCAGGCACATGCTTCGCTTCGCGGACCCAGCTCACCCGCCCCTTGGTACGGATGGGGGTCTGATTATCCGGAAGATGTACCGTCAGCTCCAGGCTCGCGTGGACTTCCAGCTTTTTCTCGATCGAGAACCGGAATCCCTTCCCTCCGATATTGTCACACAACACGGTGCGGGATTCGGGAGAGGTTCCAGCAATCACCACTTCGATCGGAACCGTTGCATCGAACCGCTCAAACTTACCCCTTTTTCTGGGAAACGTCATGGGAAAACATCTCCTGGAACGCCTGAACGGCCTCTTGAGGACTTGATACAAACCGGATCAGCCGCATCATTTGATTCGCCTGCGCCGTGAAATGAAAACGGGGGTCATAGCCGGCTTCCTGTTGGGCCGTTGCGACGGTCTCTTTCCAAAATTCACCCAAAAAGACCATCGGCTTGGGGGAAGAAAACTGCTTGTGGGTGTATTCGAGGACAAGACTGATTTCAAGGAGTGTGCCTGTGCCTCCTTTGAAAACAATATACCCATCGGCGATTGTGACAAGACGCTCAAGCCGTCCCAGAAGTGTTTTCTTCTTCTCGAGGCGGCCGATATAGGGATTGGCGTGAAGGCCGTGTTTGGAAAAAACGACACCAACGGTCGTCCCTCCGGCTTCCCGTGCTCCTTTGGCCGATGCCTCCATGGTTCCGCCGAAACCGCCGTTAGCAAGGGTGAAGCCGGCGCGGGCCAGTAACGCCCCGGCTTGATAAGCAGTAAGGTAATCCGGTGTTCCGGGCTTGGGCCGGAAACTCCCGAAGAGCGTGATGGTTTTTGACCTTGAGGAAACATTGCGAGGCATCATCGATAGTATATCAAACGGAAAAGCCCGCACCTACTGAAAATTAAAAGCCGTTCTGACGGAATAACCTACAAAATTTCCTGAGCGGGTGTTCGAAAGTTCGGCGCAACCTAAAGGGCGATCCAATGATGCGGCGAATTCTCGGCAAGCGAGCGGATCCATTCGACTTCGCTCAGGATCCGTCCTGAGCCTGTCGAAGGACGGAGATGCCTAATCGAAGCGAGCGTCCCGCGAAGGAAGTTTTGTAGGTTATTCCAACGAATAGCGCGATGCGGCCTTGTGGGAGAAACGGAACGCCTATATCGCAACCATCGTGAGTCTGGTCAGCTCCATCAAGAGATTCAGACTCTCGGGCACCAGGCGGTTTTCTTTGGCGTGGCTGTTCACACTGAGGACTCCGAAAATCCGATCCTGACGGGAAAGCGGGATCACGATGGAAGAGTCAATTTCATTCCGTTTGAGGCGGTTCTGAATGGAGGAGTCGATAGACCCATCGGGCGTTAAAAGAAGGGAATGCTTATGTTCGGCGACCCACCCGGCGACCCCTTCTCCCAACTTAACCCGTGTTTCTCGTACAATTTCCTCGCGTAAACCGCGGGAAGCCCGGATGTGAAGGATTTTCGTTTCCTGGTCCAAAACCATGACAGAGCCGGAATCCGCCTTGGTTGCATTCAACGCGAGACTCAGAAGCGTCAGTAAGATGTTTTCGGTCTCGGTACGCTTCGGCGTGTCTTTCCGGGAAACGGGCGCTTTAGCAGGAATCCGTTCTTTCTTTCTCTTTGCGAGGGCCGGCTGTATCAGGTTGTTGGAGACGCGAAAGAGGAGGTCGAGAATAGCCCTCATTCCGAAAAAAGAGAAGAGCTTTAACTCCTGATAAATACCTTCCAGTTCCAGCATATCCCATCCCTGGTGCCCTGCCCACTCTTCCAGATCGGCCCGGGATTTTCTGGAACCGAGGAGAAGGGGTCCTATCACCAGATATGCCCATGTTTTTGAAGTTTCACCGGTGATGGGAATGAGTGCGTAGGTGGTCCCGAGGGGACCCATTTCTTCAACCGGCGCAAGTGTGTCTTCACTTTTCCAAATCAGGTGCCGAATCAGATCCACAGGGGTCCTGAATTTGAGCTGCGCCGGATTGTTGGCGAGTTCCATCAGCCGCCAGATTTTGGGCGGGCGCTGCGGAGAGGTAATGATGGCGCCATCGGGGTCAACCGTATAAATATCAATTCCAAGAACCTCAGAAAAGCGATTCAGGATAGAAGTCCATTGTTCTGGATGAATAAATGCCAACAGGTTCTCGCCTCGTTTCTCAACCATCGTTGCGCCCCCATCCCTTTTCGTGTTGCAGCTCACACATGCTGAAGAAGCTTATCCTTCTCCCCTTCACCAAACAAATTGTATTTTTTCATTTTGTTGTAAAGAGTCGTGCGATTGACGTCTAAAACAGTGGCGGCTTTTTTCCGGTTCCAATGGCATTCCCGAAGCGTCCGCAGGATGAGCTCTTTCTCGGGCTCCCCGAGCATTTCCTTAAGCGGGCGGGCTCCGGAAGGCGAGATTCCTTCCGGAAGATCCTGAAAGGGAACCGGGAGATCCTGCGCCGTCAAACGATCCTTCTGCGCAACGATGGTTGCGCGTTCGATGACGTTCTCCAACTCCCGGACATTCCCCGGCCAGTGATAGGCCTCCAGGGCTTTCAGAAAACCGTCTTCGACTCCCTTGAAGTTCCTTTTGTTCTTCTCGGCAAATTTCTCAAGAAAATGGTCCACCAAGAGCGGGATGTCTCCCTTCCGCTCCCGAAGCGGCGGAAGGTCGATCGAAATCACATTCAGCCGATAATAAAGGTCCTCCCTGAAACGGCCCTGACGAATCGCTTCTTCCAGATTTTGGTTGGTTGCCGCAATGGTCCGGACATCCGTTTGACGGGTCTTGGTGTCTCCTACCCGCTCAAATTCCCCTTCCTGAAGGACCCGGAGGAGTTTCACCTGAAGCGCCGGAGAGAAAGAGTCAATTTCGTCGAGGAGAATTGTCCCGCCATGCGCCAGCTCAAACCGCCCCACGCGGTCCCGAATGGCGCCTGTGAAGGCACCCTTCACGTGCCCGAAGAGCTCGCTCTCCAGAAGGGTCTCTGGGAGCGCTGCGCAGCTGACCTCCACGAACGGTTTGTCCTTCCGAATCGGGTCGTTGGCATGAATGGCAAGAGAAACGAGTCGTTTTCCGGTGCCGCTTTCTCCCCGCAGCAGAATCGTGGTCTTCGTCTGCGACACGCTCTCGACCAGGGCGTAAATCTTCTGCATCTTCGCGTCCTGTCCGATGAGGCGGTGGAAGCGGTCGCGGTCCAGGCGGGAAAGCTGCTGCCGGAGTGCGATGTTTTCTTCAATGAGATTTTTCTGCTCGAAGAGTTTTTTGATAATCAGCTGGATTTCACCGTCCATGATCGGCTTCGTAATGTAATCCGCAGCCCCGATCTGCATCGCCTCCACGGCCTGATCAATGGTTCCGTAGCCGGTAATCAAAAGCACCGGGATATCCGGATATTTCGTCTTCACCGCTTTCAGAAGTTCAATCCCCGAGAGCTTCGGCATTTTGATATCCGCGATGACCAGGTCAATCGGAATGCGGCTGATTTTCTCAAGGGCTTCTTCTCCGTCCGCGGCCATCTCGGCATCATAGCCCTCCATCCGGAGGGACTCGTAAAGCGACTTCCGGATCAGGGGCTCATCATCTGCAATCAAAATTCTTCCGTTACCGCGCATAGCTGAATGAGGCCTCCTTCGGCACGGCATACTTTAAAGGAAAATGAATGGTAAAAGTGCTTCCGCGATTCTTTTCGGTATTGACGTCGATCTTCCCCTCGTAGGCCTGGATGATTTCTTGGCAGATCGCAAGCCCAAGTCCGCATCCTTTGTCAATGTCTTTGGTCGTGAAGAACGGCTCGAAAATAAAGGGTTTGTCGCCTTCGGTGATGCCGAATCCCGTATCAGCAATCCGGACAATAATTGCCTGTTCGTCTCTGGACGTCGCAATTCGAAGCGTCCCCCCGCGCGGCATCGCCTCGAACGCATTTTTGATGATATTGGTGAACAATTGGTCCACGCCCTTATCCAGAAGCGGCGGAAGATCGGGATGATACGCCTTGATGATCTCGACCCGTAAGGGATACGTATAACCCAGAAGCTCTGAAAGGACGTTCTCCAGCACTTCATTCACATCCACCATCGCGGCCTTCACCCGCTGGCGTCCGGAGAAAGCAAGAAGGTTTTTGACGATGTTGGCCATCCGTTCAAGCCCCTGTTTGGCCTCCAGCAGATACTCCCGAACTACCTCCCCTTCCTTGAGGTGGCTGAGCGTCAGATGAATGTAGCGAAGGGTTCCGTCCAGGGGGTTGTTGAGTTCATGGGCGATCCCCGCAGCCAACTTCCCGATCGACGCCATCTTCTGGGAAACTTCAAGCTCTGTCTTCAGCCGGGTCTTCTCTTTTTCGAGGCTTTCAAGACGGTTTCTGCTTTCCTGGTTTCTCTGCAAGGTGCCGGCGTCTTTCCCCCGTTCAGAAACCAGACGCTGTTTTTCAACGTGCAGCGCCACAAAGACGACGAAAAGAGTAATCCACTCCAGGTCTTTTTTCGTGAAAGGCTGACTTGATTTCTTGTCCGTGAGGTTCAACACCCCGATCAGACGGCGGTGGAGCAGGATGGGAACAGATATAAAGGAAGTCGTGCGGTATCTTGACCTGCTTCCGTTTTGGAATCGCGTATCCTTCCGCGTATCTTCAACCAAAAGAGGCGTTTTCCGATTCGCCACATATCCCAGGATCCCCTCATCCAGCCTGCGCCGGACGTCCGGAACGTCCCTGAGATAAGCCCCTGAAGCCCCTTTCAAGACCAGTTCCTGCTTTTCTTCATCCAGCAAAAAGAGCGAGCCCACCTCGGCTTCAACCAGGGCCAGGGCCTCTTTCAAACTTGCCTCCAGAAGGCCCTCCAGCGTCTTTGTTTCATTGATTTTCTCGAGGGCGCTGTGGATGCACAGGATCGGGTCAAGTGACTTCTCCCGTCGTAACTTACGGAGAAACATGGGGGCGACTCTCCTTCAGGCGTTCGATGCGTTTCTTGAGCATTTTAACGTCGCGATGGTCGGGATGCGCCTGGATAAAGGCATGATAAATGGCGACGGCTTTCTCCAGTTGTCCCGTTCTCCGGCTGATTGCCTCAATGACTGGAATGTAGGGGCGAAGCGCTTTCGGATAGGCCAGGATGATTTCTCTGATGACCTCCAGTGATTCCTCCCACTTCTTCTGCTCCTGGAATCCCTTTACCAAATAGCTTCTTACATAAAATCCAAGCAGGGCGTCGTTGGGGTGCTTCCGAATCAGCTGACGATAATAAGTTGCGGCCTCCCGATAGCTCTCCTCCCCTTTCTGAGTGTCCAATTTGAGGTCATGGCGTGCAATATAAAGAGGAAGCTGGAGGGCAATATGGCTGACCGTATAATACTCATTCATCAATAGGTGATAAGATTCCAATGCGCGGTCCCAGCGCCCTTCACGTTCGTATGAAAATCCTGTCAGAAAGAGGGTGCGGGCCGCGAATGCCTTGTCGGCAGGATAATCCGCCTTGGCCTTTTCAAGATAGTCTCTGGCGTCCTGGAACTTTTTCTCGTAGACCAGAAGGCCCGCGATGGAAATCTTGCACTCTTTCGCCAAACCGGTGTTTTTGGGATTGTCCTTGATGATGCGCTGGAAGTTATTGCGGGCCTTTTCAAACATGAGAGGAGGGGTTGCGTCCGGATTCGCGACAATCTTCTGGGACAAAGCCCTTGCCTTCCAGAAACGCCTCTCGGTCAGATAGGAGTCCTTCAACCCCAAGTAGCTCAGCAAGATAGGAACAACCGCCAAGATGACGCAAAAAACAATCAGGGTCTTTTTCATTTTTCCTTCGCCTGCAAGAAGAACAGCGTCGCACTCACCGCAATATAGGTATCCACCAGAAGTGTCGCCAGGATGCTGACTCCCAAAATCCACAACACAGTCTCCGGCGAACCCGTCCTCCGGACCAAGATAATGGGATTTCCTTTGAAAAGCCAGATCGGGCTGTAACACACCATCGGGAGTAATAGAAGCAGAAACACGCGGACAAAATATCGCCCGCCGAGAACAAAACCCTTGCCGACGGCGCGGAAAAACCCTTTATTTTCAAGCACAAGGTAGGGAACAATAAAAATGGTGAGGGTTTGGAGCGCAATCGCGATGAAGAAATTAAGGTAAGGCGTGATGCCTATGAGATATTTGAGCATTTTGTAGAGAATCCCGGATCCTACAAAATCAAAAGCGGCCTTAAAAAAGGCCTGTTCCCTGCCCGTAATCAAGCTGAGGAGGACGGTCATGAGAAAAGAAGCGCAGATCAAAGGCAGGATGCGGCTCTTGACCTTTTTCCATGCCGCAGAAAAGCTGACGGGGCGTTTTTCAGCGGCGGCTGCAGTCATC
>JBDRBD010000166.1:0-3503 GCA_043823025.1 Candidatus Omnitrophota bacterium
GGGCGCTGAAAGCCGTCAACTTCGAAGCCATCCCGAACTTTAAAAATATCGGAAGTTCCTTCCGCAACCTCGCTCATGATCCCGGAAACCGATATTCAGTTCCGTATTTGTGGGGGACATCAGGCCTCGTTGTGAATCGGGCCTTGATTCAGGAAGAGCGAGACAGTTGGGCGGTCCTCTGGAACCCCAAATACCGGGGCAAGATTGCGATGCTGAATAACCCTTCCGAAGTCATTGGCGCGGCGCTGTTTTATTTAGGGTATTCCCCGAATTCAAGCAGTCTTTCCGAGTTAGAACAAGCAAGAAAGCTGCTCCTGGAACAGAAACCGCTGCTTGCCGGTTACTTGGATCCGATTGATATTAGAGAGAAACTTATCAAAAACGAACTATGGGCTACCCATTGTTACAGCGGCGAAGGGGTCTATGCCATCCGACAGAATCGTGATCTTGATTATGTCATTCCCAAAGAAGGGGCGATTCAATGGGTGGATCATTTCGTGATCCCCAGAGACGCACAGCATCCTGAAACGGCGGAACGTTTCATCAATTATCTTCTGGAGCCTGAAGTGAGTGCAGCCATTGCAAACGAGTTATGGTATGCAAACTGTAATGCGGCCGCCCAAAGCGATACTTTGAAAGAGATTGTCGAGAGCCCTTCTCTTTACCCCTCAGAGGGAACGCTGAAACGCTGTGTTTTTTTGAAATTCAGCGGGTCGGAAAAAGAACAAGAAAGCGCTCTTCGGTTCCGGAATGCAATCTGGGCGGAGTTGCAAGGCGAATGAATTCAGATGAACCTATTCGGCAAGCCTAAGACATCCCTGCAGCTGAAGCTGACTTTGTATTTCTTAAGTATCGCTTTCTTCCCGTTCGCTTTTTTCGCCATCCATACCTACCTACGGTCCGCGCAGGCGTTTCGTGTACAATATCTCGAAGGACGCAACCTTGCGGCTTCCGCCGTCGGGGCCAATATCGAGGAAAAATTTTTTGACGTGTTTACGCACATGAAAGCACTTGCTGAGAACCCTGTGCTTCGAGCGGATCCGATGGACCGCGAAGAAGCGCTCAAGACAATGCAAAGACGCCATCGATTGATCACGGCCGTCAGCGATGTCACGCTGCTTGACGCAGAAGGGCGGGTTCTCCTCTCGACCGCCTATGAATATGAAGGGGATCTGAAGAAGAAAGAATGGTTCAAAAAAGCCGCGGCGGGCCATGCGGTCATCTCGCCCGTGCACGCATTACTTCGCCCTTTTCGGCTCGTGGTGGTGGTGGCAGTCCCTGTCGTCAGGATGAACGGGGAGTTACGGGGGGTATTGACCGGCACCGTCGATATGACAACCGTCTGGGTGATTACAGACCGCGTCCAACTCGGCCACACCGGATTTGTGGCGCTCGTGGACCCGTGGGGGAACTTCATTGCGCATCCAGAAAAAGAAAAACTTTTTCAAAAAGTGAAGCCGGACACACTTCGAAAACAGCTCTTGGCGGAAGAGAATGGAATCGTCCGGTTTTCTCAAGGAGGAGCGGTTAAGGAATGTTATTTTCTTACATTGAGGGGCTATGAACTTTATCCGGGTCAAGGGTGGCGGCTCCTCTTTGTTCAAAACGAAGAGGAAATTTACAAGGTCCTCTATGAGGCGCGCCGGCGGGTGATCATGGGAGGCGTGTTCGGATTTTTTGTGATTCTAGTTCTCTCCAATTACCTGGGGTACAGCACCGCAAAACCTGTCAAGATGTTGATCGGCGGGGTCCGGAAAATTAACGCAGGGGATTTGCGCGCCCGAGTGCGCATCCGCTCCAAAGACGAAATCGGCGCATTAGGTGAAGCGTTCAACAAAATGGCCAAAGACCTTGAGGCCACCACTCTCTCGCGGAACTATGTGGAGCACATCTTCAGCTCGATGATGAATGTGTTGATTGTGACGGATGCAAAAGGTCTGATTCAGACCACCAATGACGCCGCACAGGTCTTGTTGGGTTATCGGGAGAAGGAGCTTATCGGCCTGGGCATCAAAACGATATTTGCCGAAAGTTCGCCTTTCAGCCGGTGGGGGTATGAAGCGCTGAGCCAGCAGGAGGTCCTTTCCGGTGCTGAAGAAGCATTTCTTTCGAAAGAGGGGGAAAGTATCCCCGTGCTTCTTTCGAGCACTGTGCTGCGGGATGAACGCGGGAAAGTCCAGGGGGTTGTTTGCGCCGCGCAGGACATGAGGCGCCTCAGACGGGCGGAGGCCGCACGGATGGAAACCGAGGAAAAATTCGAATCCATTACCGCGGCAGCCATTGATGCCATTCTCGTCATGGACGCCGACGGAATCATTTCCTATTGGAATCACGCCGCAGAAAAAATCTTTGGTTATACAAGAAAAGAAGCCCTCGGGAAGGATCTCCATCTGTTTCTTGCCCCCCAGCGCTTCCATGAAGCGCAGCGTAAGGCCTTTCCGGCCTTTCAAGCAACAGGCCAAGGCCCTGTGATCGGGAAGGTCCTTGAGCTGGCCGCGGTGCGGAAGGACGGCACGGAGTTCCCGATAGAGCTTTCTGTTTCCGCAGTCCAACTGGAAGGAAAATGGGGGGCTATCGGGATTCTCAGAGATATCACCGAACGCAAGAAGGCCCAGGAGCAGCTACAAAAAACCTACTCGGACCTTATGGCAGCTCATGAGCAATTGAAAACAACGCAACTGCAGCTGATTCAGGCGGCCAAGATGGACTCGGTCGGCCGGCTTGCGGCCGGCGTCGCCCATGAAGTGAAAAATCCCCTGGCCATCATTCAGCTCGGCCTTGATTACCTGTCCAAGAGCGAGCCTCTCAAAGAGGGGAAGATGGCATCCACAATAGGTGAGATCGGAGAAGCCGTTAAAAAGGCCGATATCATCCTTAAGGAGCTTTTGAATTTTTCGGCTCCCAGAACGCTGGAGTTAACCCCTCAAAACTTGAATGCCCTCTTTGAAAACGCGCTTTTCCTGGTGAAGCACGATCTTGCCAAAAACAGAATCCATGTGGAAAAATCGCTGAGTGAGCATCTCCCCGAGTTAAAGCTGGACGGAAATAAAATTGGACAGGTATTTGTCAATTTATTTTTGAATGCCATCCAGGCGATGCCTCAAGGAGGAACTTTGACGGTCAGGACTCATTCCGAACGACTCGCAAACGCGGGAGAAGGTGTGGGGCGGAGAGCGACCGACCCATTCAAAGTAGGGGATCCTGTGATCGTCGCCGAAGTTGAGGATACGGGCGGTGGAATTCTGGAAGAGCTACTCCCCAAAGTCTTTGATCCTTTCTTTACCACCAAGCCGGTGGGTAAAGGGACCGGTTTGGGACTGACGGTCACACAAAAAATCATCGAGATGCACGGAGGGTTTATTACTGTTTGTAACCGAAAAGAAGGCGGGGTCAGAGCCACGGTGGTTTTTAAGGCCTGAGTGAGCCGTTACGAATCCTCGGGAAAGAGTTTCACACAGAAAGGAGTTTCCCATGGCAAAGAAAAAGATTCTGATTATTGATGA
>JBDRBD010000167.1:0-2649 GCA_043823025.1 Candidatus Omnitrophota bacterium
CGGAATCATTTGGATCGCAGCCGTTGCCCTTCGGTTTTCCATGATCCCTTCTTATGTGGAACTTCGCGGTGACGAGGGCTCTTACCATGCGCTTGCTGTTTCGCTCGAAGGGGGGAAGGGCTGTCAAATTTCGGGACAGGCCTATTCACGGCCCCCCCTTTATCCCATCATCGTCGCCTTCATCTATCGTATGTTTGGGACAGGAAATATGAAGGCCGTCTATGTGATTCAGGTGCTTCTGGGCGCCCTGGTCTGCAATTTGATATACGAAATTGCAAAAAAGGTTTTTGGCCCCGAGGCCGGCTTCCTGGCCGCTTTTTTAACCCTTTTCAACCTGTCTCTTGCGGCGAGTTGCGCACGGCTTTTGACTGAGTGTCTCTTTACGCTCTGCCTGGTGGGGGCCTTCTTTTTTCTGCAAAAGGAAAAGGTACGCCATGATGCGCTGTCCGGCCTTTTCTTCGGCTTCGCGACCTTAATGAAGGGCGTCGTTCTTTTTTTGCCGTTCTTTGCTGCAGGGTATCTCGTTTTCCAATATGGAAGGGAAGGGGTGAAAAGAGGTGCAGCACTATTGGCCATATTCTTTTTGAGTCTTTTACCCCTCCTCATCCACAACTATTATGTGTATCGGGCCGTTGTCCCTGTTTCAACCCAAGGCGGCTATGCTTTTTATAGTTCCTATCATCCGGTCGAAGGAAAATTTTTCGGATATAACGTAGTGGACGAAAATGTGACTTATGCCCGGACGTTGGCTTCTGAAACAGCGGCGAGTCGTTATCTTTTCCGGAAGACCCTTGAAGACATCGGAAGAAGTCCGAGCGCTTTGGTTCGCCTTGAGACGCTGAAATTTCTCTATTTTTGGGCGCCCTTTGACTGGGAAATTATTGGCGGCGGGCGGTATCAATTTGTTTACGGATTTATCTTTCCTTTTTTCCTCATGGGTGCTTTTTGGGAAAAGGCGAAGCGCCCCTTCCTGATGATTCCGATTTTGTACTTTTTGGGGATGGCGCTTCTTTTTTACGGGTCTCCCCGTTTTCGTCTTCCAGTTGAACCATTTATGATGATGTTGGGCAGCGTGGGACTCCTGGAATGTTTCCGCCGGTTTTCACAACGAATAGTCGGCTGGACAGTTGTTGCAGTCGTTCTCGGGGCAAATATCGTTTTTGCCGTATGGACAGGGCCGTTCAAGTTGTTTCTTAACCACTCGTTACACACAATTGGGCTTTGGTGATGAAGGTGAGGCTTCTTTTTCTGATAGCGCTGGTTCTGGTCGGAGGAACCCTCCGGCTATATGGAATTAATTTTGGGTTGCCCTATCTTTATCACCCTGATGAACCCGTTGCTGTCCATCAGACCCTTCGGATGGCTGCAGGCCACTGGTTGGGTGGATATTCTTTTCATCCCCATTTTTTCAATTACCTCTTGCTGGGCCTGTATGGGGCGCATTACCTTGTCCTTCGGTTTTTGGGCAGCGTCCAGGGGGTTGAAGGATTCACCCTTCTTTTCGCGCAGGATCCGACGATGTTTTACCTTTTGGGGAGACTGCTTTCCGCCTGTTTCAGTATCGCTACGGTTCCTCTTTTGTACAAGGTCGGAAAGCGCATTTACGGAAAGCAGGAGGGGCTGGTTGCTGCATGTTTCTTAACTTTCAGTTTTTTGCACATCGTAAACGCCCACTATCTCAAGCTCAGTATGGCAGAGGCGTTTTTTGTTCTTGCGGCTTTCTACTTCATGATCGGCATCATTCAGCAGGCCCGACGCCGCGACTATACATGGGCAGGGTTTTTCAGCGGAGCGGCGCTTTCGATAAATTACAATGCGGGGCTTGTCATTCCTTTCGTGGCCTTCGCGCATCTCTTGCGGGTCTACCGCCAGAAGGACGCCCGTATCCGGAAATTTTTTTCAAAGGATTTGGCATTGGGTTTGGGGATGGCATTGGCGGGCTTTATCGTGACGTCACCGCTTCTCCTTTTTGATATTAACTCGACTTTGAGGACGCTTCAGCGTTTCTCGGGTTTCTTTGGCAGCAGCGCGCCGGCCGGCCCCGGGGCAGGGTTCAATCCGATGGAATATTACCTTTTCTCCACGCTCCGCTACGGCCTCGGGCTTCCCTTGGAAGTTCTGATATTGGGAGGAATGCTGCTGGCGACTGCGTCGGTCTTGAAGGCACGGAGGGCTGAGGAAACCTGTTATGTCCTTTTCGTGCTTTTTTACCTTTTGGTGTTCAGCCGTCTCCATTTTGCAGCCCATCGGTACCTTATGCCGATACTCCCATTTTTGCTTTTGGCAGGCGCAAAACTTCTGACGGAGGCCGCCCGCAGAATATCTGTTCAGGCGCATCCCAACGCATGGACGTGGGGCATTACAGCATTATTGGTCGTTTTACCTTGTTGGGATGCGATTTATCACGACTGGCTTATTAACGCCAGGAAGGATACTCGGACACAGGCTAAAGAATGGATCGAAGCGAATGTTCCGGAGGGAGCCGGAGTCGCCATCGAAAACTACGTCCGCGTCCCTGCCTTCCAGCCTCCTCTTCTCGAGAGTTCGGAGGAAAGCCGCCTGAAACTCTCGGCCACGCTGTGGAAAAGTTCGGACAAAGGAGAATATCGCAGTCTTCTTTTGAAAATAAGGCCTTCGGCAAGACAGTAC
>JBDRBD010000168.1:0-12723 GCA_043823025.1 Candidatus Omnitrophota bacterium
AACGCGTGTCGTCATGACGACTCCGTCCCTTTCTCAGTTTCCTCCCCTTCGGATTCCGCCGTGTTCTCGCTTCCCGATTCTGTCTGGGCTTCTTCTTCCTGCGAGGCCTCTTTGATTTTCTCCGACAAAATATCTTTCAGAGGCGCACTCTCCTTGGGTGTCCACCGAATTTTGTCAATCATCGCTTTTGCGTTTTCGATGAGCTTAGGAGCGCTTTTCTCGCCAACGCCCTTCACCTGCATTAAGACCTCCAGCGCAGCGTTTGCCACGGAAGAAACCGTCGCAAAACCAGCTTCCTGCAGAGCCGCTTTCAGTTTGGAGCCCACCCCCGCCAGTTCTCCGACGTCCAGCTCCGCCTCCTTTGACACCTCTGATTTAGACTTGATATCAATATCCCATCCGGTCAGCTTGGCGGCAAGGCGCACATTCTGTCCCCTCTTTCCGATGGACAGCGAAAGCTGGTCGTCTTCCACGATGACCAGGGCTTTGCCGTGCTGCTTGTCAATCTTGATCTCCACAACCTTCGCCGGGGAAAGGGCCGCCGTGATGTACTCACGCGTATCCTCGCTGTACCGAACAATATCAATTTTCTCCCCATGGAGTTCCTTGACGATTTCCTTGACGCGGGAGCCGCGCATACCGACGCAGGCACCCACGCAATCCACCTTTTCGTCCTTGGAATGGACTGCGATCTTGGTCCGGTCCCCCGGTTCGCGCGAAATCGACTTAATCTCAACGATTCCCTCGTCGATCTCGGGGACCTCCAGCTCAAACAGTCTCCGAATCAAATCCGTATGGGCTCTCGAAAGAATCACCTGCGGCCCGCGGGCGGTCTTGCGCACCTCCAAAATGTAGGCGCGAACCCGCTCTCCTTGACGATATTCATGATTGGGCGGAAGTTCCCGCTTGGGAAGAAGCCCTTCGGTCTTCCCTAAGTCGATGATGAGGTTCCCTTTTTCGATGCGGTGAACGCTCCCGCCGACAATCTGCCCGATCCGATTCTGGAAATCTGTAAAAACCACATCCCGCTCCGCCTCACGAATTTTTTGAATAATCAGCTGCTTGGCGGTCTGGGCGGCAATCCGGCTGAATTCTGCCGAGGTCACTTCCTCGTCGCCGGAGTATACCGAAATGGTTCCCGTCTTGGGATCAATCTTAACGGATACCTCCTCAGGCTTTCTCCCGATGACTTTCCGTGCTGCGGAAACCAGCGCAGACTCCACCGCCTGAATCAGAATTTCCCGCCTGATCCCTTTCTCGCGCTCCAGATGGTCTAAAACTGAAAGCAATTCTCCGTTCATGGTTTCAAACCGAACCTTTCAAAATTGAATGACCCTTTCCCCTTTTGACAAATCTTGAAAAGATACTTCGATAGTTTCGTCCTTTTCAAGACGCAGGATGAGCTTTTCGTCGTGAATGCCTTCCAAGGTCCCCGTCACTTCCTTCTTTCCGGACAGGGATTGTTTCAAATAAAGCCGGATCGGTTTCCCAAGTGCCCTTTGAAAATCTCGCACCGTCAAGAGCGGCCGGTCCAGCCCGGGCGAAGCAACCTCCAAAAGGTAGCTTTCCTGAATCAGGTTTTTTTCATCCAGCATCTTGCCGATCAGCTCATTCAGCAGCGCGCATTCGTCTAAACTGATCCCGCTGGGGGTATCAACCAGGATGTGGAGGACCTGCTTCGGTCCTCCACGCCGATAAATAAAATCAACCAGTTCGACGCTGTTTTCCTCCAAAATCTTGAGAATGGCTTCCCGGAGGGCCTCCATCATTTCAGTCCCCTTCGCGGGGCAAAGTAGTTCTGCGTTTTCATGAGGGTTATGTCCGTACAGTTTCTTCAGTGTTTCGAAAATTTCAGAGCGCGAAACCGACCGCGTGTCTCCGTCGCGCCGGCGCTTGATCTCAAACTTTCCTTCTTTCAGAGCCGATTGACCGATAATCACCTGATAGGGGATACCGATCAGGTCCGCATCCTTGAATTTGATGCCGGCCCTTTCAACGCGGTCATCCAGAAGAAGCTCCCAGCCCTCGGCCTTTCCTTCCTCATAAATCTCCGTGGCAAGCTTTGTGCAGGTCTCGTCCGGGACGAGAGGCATCACCAGGGCCTGAAACGGCGCAATGGACTCAGGCCAGATGAGTCCGTTCTGATCGTGATGCTGTTCGATGGCCGCCGCGACGATACGGTTCACGCCGATTCCGTAACATCCCATCAGGATCGGCTTCCGGTTGCCCTGGTCATCCAGGAACACCGCCTCGAGCGCCGCGGAATATTTGGTCCCAAGCTCAAAGACATGACCGACCTCAAGGCCGCGTCTCAGGGCCCCCTCCTTGCGGCACTTGGGACAGGACCCGACGCTCTGGCGCGCGTCTTTGTCGGGGCCTGCCGGAGGCCACGTCGCCCGACAATTCCCGCAGTAACCCACAACTTCCTCCCCGTTTTCCGTGGGAACGATGAACTCGTGGGAACGGCTGCCGCCCATGATGCCGGGGTCCGCCTCAACCACGAATATGTCAAGACCTGAGCGGCGGAAAATCCGCTCGTAGGCGCCCAGCATCTTCTGGTAGCTGACCGCGAGACCTTTCTCGTCGACATCAAAACTGTACGCATCCTTCATGATGAACTCACGACTCCGAATGACGCCGAACCGGGGCCTGGCTTCATCACGAAACTTGGTCTGAATTTGATAAAGGATCAAAGGGAGCTGCCGATAACTCTTCACCTCGCCTTTAACCAGCAAGGTGATCACTTCTTCGTGGGTCGGACCCAGAACGTTCAGCTTCCCATGGCGGTCTTTGAAAGAAATCATATCCTTTCCCAGAACCTCATACCGCCCGGTCGCCTGCCACAGCTCCGCCGGCTGCAGGGCTGGCAGGAGAACTTCCGCAGACCCCTCCCGGTTCATTTCCTCGCGGATGATCGCTTCGACCTTCTGAAGCACCCTGAGACCCAGCGGAAGGTACGAATACGTCCCCGAGGCGAGCGGGCGAATCAAGCCCGCCCGGATCATCAGCTGATGGCTGAGGGCTTCCGCTTCTGAAGGAGTTTCCTTTTGTGTCTGTATAAAACTGTTAGACCATCTCATTTCCGTCGTCCGTGAATACGTGTGTGCGTGGAGCGAAAGGAAGACTAAAAATCTAAAATTTACAATTTGCAGTCTAAAATCCAATAACGCAACGCGCGTTGCGCGAATTGTAAACTGCAAACTGTAGATTTTAAATTTTCAATTTGGCGCTTTCTATACGCTCTACGCTATGCGCTATACGCTTTTTTCTATTCCCCACCTTCACCTTCACAACCTGACCCACCACCCGCATCTCACAACTCACACACCCATTCTCTCATTCTCTTGCATGGCCAAAAGTTCCTGAACCAGGGCCTCGACCATTTCCCCTTCCCCCACGCGGCGGACCATCTGCCCTTTCTTGAAAATCATCCCCTGACCTTTGCCTGCCGCAATCCCGATATCGGCGTCCCGGGCCTCCCCGGGGCCGTTCACTTCGCATCCCATCAGGGCAATCCGAATGCCGGCGAAATCCGACTGGGGCTTTCCGAGCTCTCCCAGCCGCTTTTCGGCTTTTTCAACAAGCTGAATCAAGTCGATATCCGCGCGTCCGCAGGAAGGACACGCAATGAGCTCGGGACCAAAGTCCCGAAGTTCAAGAAACTGAAGCATACGGCGGCCGACTTTGACTTCTTCCACGGGGTCGCCGGTCAGGGACACGCGGATCGTATCCCCGATCCCTTCCAGAAGAAGTGTGCCGATTCCCAGCGCAGACTTAATCGTCCCGTCCCGCGGAAGCCCCGCCTCAGTCACGCCGAGGTGAAAAGGATAATCGCACAGCGCCGCCATCTGCCGGTACGCCGCAATTGTATCCTGCACATTCGAGAGCTTGAGCGAAATTTTCAGCTCCGTGAAACGATTTTTTTCAAAAAATCGGATGTAGTCCAATGCGCGGTCGATCATCTTCTGGATAAAAACCTGGCGCGCCTCATGCCGATGGATCCCTTCCTTGGAATACACCGCATCCACAGAGCCGGAATTGACCCCGATCCGGATCGGGGCATGATGGGCTTTTGCGGCGGCAATCACTTCCTGAATCCGTGCGGTGTCCTTCAGATTCCCCGGATTCAGCCGGATCGCCTCGGCGCCCTGCTCCAGTGCTGCAATCGCCAACCGATGGTCAAAGTGGATGTCCGCAATCAGCGGAATATGAATTGCCGATTTGATCGCGCGGATCGCCTCGGCATCCCGCATCTCGGGGACCGCCACGCGGACCAAATCGCATCCCGCTTCCTCGAGCTCCTGAATCTGCCGGACGGTCGCTTCGACGTCGTGGGTATAGGTTTTGGTCATCGATTGGACGGAAATGGGCGAGTCGCCCCCTATCGCAACGGACCCCACGCGAATCTGTTTTGTTTTTCTTCTTTTGCGCATCAAAGTTTCCTGAACCAGCTGGAAATTCTTTCAAAAACATCAAACCGCAAAAAATCATTGTAAAAGACGAACAGCATCAAACCGACGAGAAGCACCGTGCCTACCTGCCGCAACAGCTCCTGGGCCCGATCGCTCACGGGGCTTCCCTTCAGGCGCTCCAGCGCCAAAAACAGCAGGTGTCCGCCGTCCAATACCGGGATCGGCAAAATGTTGAAGATGGCAAGCGATGCACTAATCAACGCCACAATCTGCAAAAGGTACACCAGTCCCAGGCGCGCCGCCTGCTCTGTAATCACGAAAATTCCGATGGGACCTGTCAGCGACTCCCTGAGCGGCATGCGTCCCGTTACCATCCCGGCAATGGCCTTCAATGTCAGATAGGTAATCTGGCCGAGCTGCTTGGCCGCCAAGGCCACGGCCCGATGCACCGGATACCGGACAGAGATAATCTCATCCGAAGGCCCAACGCCGATCAGGGCCAATTGCTCGCTTTCCCCGAAAAGATTCTTGTGTTCAATCCATCTCGGCCGAACGACGAAGCTGAGCTCTTTCTCGTTCCGTTTCACCGTAAGCTGAACATTCTTGCCTTTGGGAGTTTGATGCACGATCCGTGTGACATCCTCCCAATACTGAACTTTCTCGTTGCGGATGAGAAGAATCCGATCCCCTTCCAAAAGCCCCGCCTCCCTCGCGGGATAGCCCTCCATCACCTTCCCAATCTTTGTCGTGAGCTGGGGATTTCCGAGGAGATAAACGGTCGCGAACAGGACAAAAGCCAGAATGTAATTCAAAAGCGGCCCCGCAAAGACAACGGCGAAGCGTTCCCCGACCGAGCGGGAGAGATACTCCCACCGCGCTCCTGTGAGCGGTTGTTCCTTCGTCTCGCCCCCCAGTTTGACATAGCCCCCCAGCGGAATCAGTGAAAGCCGGTATTCTGTTTCCTTCCTTCGGATGCCAAAGAGCTTGGGTCCGAACCCGATGGAAAACCGTTCGACCCGGATGCCGAGGCGTCTGGCTGCAAAAAAGTGGCCCCACTCATGGACAATAATCAAAACGCTCAAGATAACGGCAAACAGAAATGCAAAAAGCATCTAATCCCCCGTCTCCGCCAGAAGTGTCTGAGCCGTTTCCCGGGCTTCCCGATCCTCCCGGACGATCTCTTCCAACGTCAGGCACTCCCGCCTGCCCTGCTTGGATAATACCTTCTCGATCAGGCTCGGGATCCTGACGAACGGAATCGCACCCGAAAGATATGCTTTGACCGCCTCTTCATTCGCGGCATTCAGAACACAGGGGCCGTTGCCTCCGCCTCGGGCCACTTCATAGGCGATCCGGAGGCACGGGAATTTATCCATGTCCGGGCTTTCAAAATGGAGCTCACCGATTTCCCTGAGGTTCAATCCAAGTGCACCGCCGTTCAGCCGCTGGGGATAGCTCAAGGCGTATTGAATCGGGAGTTTCATGTCTGTCACTGCCAAAAGCGCCAGAATCGACCCATCGATAAATTCCACCATGGAATGAATAATGGCCTCCGGGTGAATCACAACCTCCACTTGGTCCACGGTGATGTCAAAAAGATGCCGCGCTTCAATCACTTCAAGACCTTTGTTCATCAGGGTCGCCGAATCTACCGTGATTTTCTTGCCCATCTTCCACTTGGGATGATTCAGCACTTCTTGCTGCGTCACGGAACCGAAACTGTCCTTGGACCGTTTCCGCAAAGGCCCCCCGGATCCCGTGAGGATGATTTTCCGGAGTTCCCCGCGCTCCCTTCCGGCCAGACATTGAAAGATTGCATTGTGCTCGCTGTCCACCGGAATCAGAAGCGAACCGGAGGCCTTTGCTTCCCTCTTCAAAAGATGCCCCGCAATGACCAGCGACTCTTTGTTTGCAATAGCGACCTGCCGGCCGCTGCGAATCGCCGCCAGCGTCGGTGCAAGTGCCTCCGCACCGCCAATGGCCACGAGCACAATATCACTGTCTCTCATTCCGGCGAGAAGCGAGATTTCCTCCGGCCCCACGAAGAGACGCGTTTGGGACCCCACCGCCTTCCGAAGACGCTCCGCTTGCGACCCATCGCCAATGCCAACACACTTCACCTTGAAACGCTTCGCCTGCCGGGCAAGTAGTTCTGCATTCTGCCGCGCGGCTAGGGCGAAAACCTCAAAGACGCCCGGATGCGCCGCAATAACTTCCAGGGCGCTCTGACCGATCGAACCGGTTGAACCGAGAATCGTCACGCGTTTGGCACGACTCATCCCACAAACCTCACCATCGCATAGAAAAGCGGCGTCGTGAAGAGAAGACTGTCGAGAACGTCCAAAATGCCTCCCATCCCCGGAATAAATTTCCGCGTGTCTTTGATTTTGCAGTCCCGTTTGATCAGAGACTCGGCCAGATCTCCGCAGATGCCGACGACCCCAAGGATAAACCCAATCCCCGCATACAGGACCCACCTCCACCGCCCGAAATCAAAGAAGATATCGCCAAGAAGGAGCGGAGATGCCGCGAGGCTTACCAGGATGCTCGTCACAATGCCGCCGATGGTTCCCTCAACGGTTTTATGCGGACTGATCCGCGGCACAATGACGCGCTTGCCGATTCCGTTTCCGACGAGGTAAGCCCCTATGTCAGTGCCTTTCGTCACCAACAAAAGATAGGCAACGAGGTGCGGCGAGCGGATGCGCAATGGAATCAGGAAGCTGAAAAGCACGGAGATGTACGCAACCCCCGCCACCGTGACGGAAAGCCCCGCTAAAGATCCTTCGTTTTCTCCCTTTGCAAACTGGTACGCGAAAAAAATAAAGAAAAAAAGCGCTGTAAAGAACGGGTAGGCAGCCAGGGTCTCCGGCGTCAGCGGCGTCCGGTAAGCGAGGAGCGGGACAAGAACTCCCATCCCCGTCGAGAAAAACTTCCCTACCCGAAATCCTTTGTTTTCGGCAAGCGAGTAAAACTCGTAGAGCCCGAGCCCCGCCAGCACCGTCACGACCGACCGAAATCCCCAAAGGGGGAAGTGGTAAATCACGACGTACGAAAACAGGACCCATCCCGCAGAGCTCAGAAGCCGCTTGGTGAACATAGGTTAACTGAACGGTTTAACCGTCGCCCGGGTCGTGCCGAATCGGCGTTCCCGGGTCTGAAACTCCTGAATCGCCTTTTCCAAATCGTTTTTTGTGAAATCGGGCCACAACTTCTTGGTGACTACGATTTCGCTGTACGAAATCTGCCAGAGGAGAAAATTGGAGATACGCATTTCTCCGCTCGTCCGAATCAAAAGGTCCGGGTCCGGCAAACCCTCGGTATAAAGAAATTGCGAGAAAGAATTCTCGTCGATCGCTTCCGGCGAAAGTTCCCCCGCCGCCACCTTTCGGGCCACTTTCTTTGCTGCATCAACAATTTCAGAACGCCCCCCGTAGTTGAGCGCGAGGTTCAGTACAAGGCCTTTGTTATTTTTTGTAGCTTCGATTGTCCGCTTGAGGCGGTCCTGAACAAAATCGGGAAGTTCTTCCAAACGGCCGATGGCCGTGAACCGGATGTCGTGCTCATTCATTTCACCGATTTCCTTTTCCAGGAATTCCGCCAAAAGCCGCATGAGCATCGTAATCTCTGTCTTGGGGCGGCGCCAGTTCTCCACGCTGAAGGCATAGAGCGTCAGTGCGGGAACCTTGAGCGCCACGCAGGCCTCCACCACACGCCGAACCGCCTTGATCCCTGCCCGGTGTCCCATGGTTCTGGGAAGCGCTCGAAGAGCCGCCCAGCGGCCGTTCCCGTCCATGATGATGGCGATATGTTTGGGCAGCTGATTCCCTATCATGCCGTTAATCTACCAGAACCTTTCATTGATTAATGACAAATGTCAAAGTACAAATGACGAATGAATGACCAACATCAAATAACAAATTTCAAATATCAAATAACAAAACTCTGGTTTTGTTTTGAAATTGGCCATTTGAAATTCGAATTTGTTTTGTCATTTGAATTTTGTCATTTGTTATTACCTTGAACAATCCCCAAAAATTAAGGGGGATAATTCCATCCCCCTTTGACGCGATGATCGATACCGCTGCGAAACTCCCTCAGCTGCCGTTACATGACGTAACCTCGCGGTGCTTCGGTAGCAGGGCTGTCACTTGATCGTGTCTCTCTGGCTTGCCGGTAATTTCCGCAGGTTATCCCGAGACATGATAA
This sequence comes from Candidatus Omnitrophota bacterium, assembly GCA_043823025.1. Lineage (GTDB taxonomy): Bacteria > Omnitrophota > Gorgyraeia > JACQQV01 > JACQQV01 > JBDRBD01. Next base: position 8,622 of record JBDRBD010000168.1, read on the forward strand.
CGATCTCGACCCGCCGGTTCTTCTGACGACCCTCTGGGGTATCATTCGAAGCCACGGCCCGCTTGTCCGCATGACCCTTTGTGGAAACCAGGGAGGATGCGATGCCTCCCTGGACCAGATAATCAGCGACGCTTTGCGCGCGAGCCTCGGACAACTCCTGATTCGACTTCCACCCGGAATGCCTGATCGGCTGGTTATCCGTATGGCCTTCAATGAGAATGTTTCGGCTTCCTCCAAAATCTTTGAGCGCAGAGGCAATCTTTTGAAGCACGGCCTTCGCCTCCAGGCGGATCTTCGCCTTCCCTGAATCGAAGTAAACTTCAGCCATCGACGTGAGGACCACGCCGCGATCTTCGACCTTCAGGGTCACCTGCCCTTTGCCGATCTCCTCCTTCAGCCTGTTGTCGAGATTCCGTTTAATCGCCTCCAGCGCAGCCAATTCCCGGTTCAGCCGCGAAACCTCGCTTTCCAGCTCATCGATTCTCCGGGTATCAGCCGGGCTTCGCTTATGAAAGACAAATGAGCATCCTGTGACGAAAAAGAAAATGGAACCAAGCGCAATCCACCTGACCAGACGGTCCGTCTTCATCATTCCCTCGTCTCCTTTAATTCTCTGCCTCACTTTGATTGCTATCGTATCCCTTCCGGAAATTGAGGTTTCTATAGAACTGACTTACAATCTTAACATTTGAGGGAAAACAAGTCAAGGCCTTTTGCGCCAAGAGGCGTGAAAAACTTGTAACTCATTTAAAGGCATGATGTTATAGCGTTTCAAAAATAACTGACGCTCTCTGAAAAAGGTGCGTGCCGGATGTGAAAGAGGCGGGGGACCGGAAAGGGGCCTTGTATTATTTCATCCGAAACGTCTGGCTCCTGTCTGAGCCGACAGAAATTAGCGTAATCGGGATTCCAAGTAACGACGAGACAACTTTCAAATAACGCTTCGCCTGCGGGGGAAGTTCTTTAAAACGACGGCATCCGGAAGTGTCCCGGCACCACCCCGGGTAGTCTTGATACACGGGAACGCAGTTCCAGAGCTTTTCGATATCCGCTGGAAACTCTGTAAGGTGTTTTTTCCCGATGCGGTAGGCCGTGCAAATTTTGACGGTTTTCCGTTCATCGAGGACGTCGAGCTTCGTCACTATTAGTTCGTCTATGCCGTTCACGCGGACCGAATGGCGGGCCAAAACGGCATCAAACCAGCCGCAGCGACGGGGCCGCCGGGTGGTCGCACCGAATTCCTTCCCTTTCTGGCGGATGACCTCCATGAGCGAAGGCGGAAACTCTGTGGGAAACGGTCCTTCGCCCACCCGCGTGGTATAGGCTTTGATGACCCCGATGACCCGGTTAATCCGCGTCGGGCCGACGCCGGCTCCGGTGCACGCCCCGCCGGCCGTTGCATTGGAAGAAGTCACAAAAGGATACGTGCCATGGTCGATATCGAGGAGGGTTCCCTGCGCACCTTCAAAGAGAATCCTCTTTTTCTTTCGGATCGCCTGGTTCAGGAGAAGTGAGGTATTGCAGAGATACTGCCGGAGGATTTTCCCATAGCGGAGATACTCATTGTAGATTTCCGAAAAGCGGAGCGGTTTTTCCTTGTAGACCTTGACGATGATTTCGTTTTTCTCGTTGAGGTTTTCTTTGAGTTTTCTTTTAAAGACGCTTGTGTCGAGGAGGTCGGCCATGCGGATCCCAATCCGTCCGACTTTGTCCACGTAACAGGGTCCGATCCCCCGTCCGGTGGTCCCGATTCGGGTCCCCCGGCGCTCCCGCAATCGGTCCATGAAACGGTGATATGGGAAAATCAGATGGGCCTCTTCGCTGATCCGAAGCCTCTGCCCAACCACGATTCCTTTACGGCGCAGATTCGCAAGTTCCTCCAGGAGCACTTTCGGGTCGATGACAACGCCGTTTCCGATCACGCAGATTTTTTTGGGATGGAGGATCCCGGAAGGAATCAGATGAAAGATGAACTCTTCGCCGCCGACGACAACGGTGTGGCCCGCATTGTTTCCGCCTTGAAAGCGGACAATGTAGTCGGCCTCCTTGGCGAGGAGGTCGATGATTTTCCCCTTGCCTTCATCTCCCCATTGTGCCCCAACAACAACGATATTTGGCATGGTTATAACACAATCTGCCGCACATCATAAATATTGTCTGCGCTGGAAATCTCCTTAAGGACCGCCTCGGAAATGGGGCTGTCGACGTTGAGGACGGTGATAGCCCGGCCTCCCTGTTTGCGGCGTCCGAAGGTCATACCGGCAATGTTGATGTTGTTGCGTCCGAGGATGGTTCCGATAGCCCCGATAATACCCGGTACATCCTTATTGAAGGTGATAATCATGTGGCCGTGAGGCACCGCATCCACGTAAAACTCGTCAATCTTGACGATGCGGGGGTTGTCCTTGCTGAATAAAGCCCCGTCGATGATACTGCGGAGTTTATCCGTCTTGACCTCTGTGGCAATAAGATTCGTGAACTCCTCCGACTCCGTGGTCTTGGATTCTGTCACTGTGATGCCGCGGTTTTTAGCCAGCATCTGGGCATTGACATAGTTCACCGTTTCGCCGAGAACAGGGGTAAGAAGGCCCTTGACCAGCGCCACGGTAATGGGAGTGGTGTCATACGTTGCCGGCTCCCCACTATACCGCACCTTGACATTGGTAATCCGTCCGTCGACGAGCTGAGACTGCAACGCGCCGATGTTTTCCGCGAGCTTCAGATAAGGACGGATCACCTTGATGACTTCCCCGTCGACAGAAGGATAATTGACGGCGTTTCGGATACCGCGGTCCAGCAGCGCGTCTACTACCTGTTTGGCGATATCGATGGCGACGTTGATCTGCGCTTCATTCGTGGAGGCGCCCAGGTGCGGCGTGGCCACCACCCCGTCCGCCGTCACAAGGGAAAGCTCCTTGGGAGGCTCCTCTTCGAAAACATCGATGGCGGCCCCAGCCACTTTTCCCGATTGAATCGCAGCCAAAAGCGCTTTCTCCTCCACAATCCCGCCGCGCGCGCAGTTGACGACCCGAACGCCTTTTTTCATCATGTCCAACTCTTTGGCGCCGATCAAATACTTGGTTTCCTTGGTGAGAGGAGTGTGCACGGTGATAAAGTCGGACTGCCGGAGAAGGTCTTCCAGCGGAACCAACTCCACCTCCAGTTTGCTCGCCCGCTCTGCCAAGAGGAAAGGGTCAAAGGCAAGGATTCTCATTCCGAAGGACCTGCAGCGCTTTGCCACTTCGGAACCGACCCGGCCAAGACCCACAATTCCGAGGATCTTCCCGTAAAGCTCAACGCCGGTCAGGTTCTTCCGCTCCCATTTCCCCTGCCGCAGCGATTCATTCGCCCGGGGGATATTCCGCGCCATGGCCAAAAGGAGACTCATTGTGTGCTCTGCGGTTGCGATGGTATTGCCTTCGGGGGTATTCATGACGATGATGCCGTGTTCACTCGCCGCCTCGGCATCCACGTTATCGAGACCGACGCCTGCGCGTCCGATCACCCGAAGCTTTTTGCCGCATTCGATGATGTCCCGCGTCACCTTTGTCCCGCTTCGGACGATGAGCGCATCATAGCCGCCGATGATTTCCTTTAATTTTTCCGGAGCGACCTTGTCATAGGCATCGATCTGAAGGTCCTCGACCTCATTCAAAATCTTAAGCCCTTCTTCAGAAAGCGAATCGCTGATTAAAACCTTCATCAAAACCCCCTGGTTTCCTTATATCTTTAAGCGCCGTTTACCTTTTTTTCTTTCCGATAATGACTTCGTCCACGACCCCGTATATCTTTGCTTCTTCTGCGGACATGAAGTAATCACGGTCCGTGTCTTTTTCCACTTTCTCAAGCGACTGACCTGTATGGAGAGAAAGGATCTCGTTCAGTTTTTCCTTCAGCCTCAGAATCTCTTTTGCCTGAATGCTGATGTCTGTGGCGGCACCTTGAACACCGCCCCAGGGTTGATGGATCATGATGCGGGCGTTCGGAAGGGCAAAACGTTTTCCCTTGGCCCCCGCCGCAAGAAGCAGAGCGCTCATACTGGTGGCCTGACCAATGCAGTAGGTCGCCACGTCGGGCTTTACGAACTGCATTGTATCATAAA
>JBDRBD010000169.1:0-2144 GCA_043823025.1 Candidatus Omnitrophota bacterium
GTCTTTTAATGTGGCGCTGACGGGGTTTAAAGAAGATGAACTCCAGGAGATATTTGGGCATGATGGTGGACCTCCTGCGGATGCCGAGCCCCAGATTGACCGCGCGGAAGAACTGAATAAGACCTGGCGCGTGAAATCGGGCGACCTCTGGCAGATCGGCGCGCATCGGCTTTTGTGCGGCGATTCAACCCTTGCGGCGGATGTCAAGAAAGTGATGGGAGGGGAGAAGGCGGACGCCGTTGTGACCGACCCGCCGTATGGGATAAACCGGGAAGGGATCGAAAATGATGATCCCGAAGGACTTGCGAAGTTGTTTAACGGTTGCCTGTCTGCCCTTCCCTCTGAAGATGCCGTGATTATTGCGTTTCAATCTCCCCGGCTGTTTCACGTCTGGTTTGACGCTTGCCGGAATCACGGAATTAAGTTTGAACGGCTACTCTGGATGCACCGAAAGGCTGGCAAGGCGTTCCCGTGGCGCGGGTGGGTTTTGGTGGGTGATCCGATTCAGGTGTCAAGCATTGGAAACGCCAAGTGGGGAGACCCGGAAAAGCATGAATTCGATTGCTACATAAAAGAAGAACTGGAGCCAAAGGAACTTGACGGATTGCACACGACTATTAAACCGCTCAGAATCATAAGCGATTTAATAAGCCACACGACCGGAACCGTTTATGAACCATTCAGTGGAAGCGGAACCTGCCTTGTCGCCTGCCAGAACCTAAACCGAAAATGCAGGGGAATCGAGGTGAGCGCTCCGTATGTCGCGGTTTGCTTAGAGAGGATGAGTCAAGCGTTTCCGGGGATCGAAATTAAACTTTTGGAGCGGGCATGACGGTAAATAAGGGCACAACTATGAGAGCAGAAAAGCTGTTTGCTCCGCTTAAAAAAGAGAATGCCGCAATTAAGACAGGGGCGCGGCTTGGTGTGTCCTACACTGCTATGCCATTTCGTAATCGAACAGGAACGGCAAAGGCTGCTCCGCCCGGTCGTTTTGCTCCCGCAATTAGCACAGTGTTTAGAAAATTGTGCGGGTGCGTTCAGCTTACGCCCGTGGATGGTCTCATGACAAGGGATGCAAACAGTGATTCCGTTTGCCACGTCAATAATTCTTTCGGGATGCTCGGCAACGGATTCAATATGATGGGCGTGGAACTTCCCGCCATTCCCGCACTTTTGACACTTGAAGCCGTCCCGCTCAAAAACTGCCGTGCGCCATTTGGCAGGGTCACCTCTGGCAAGTGCTCTGTTCCTATGCAGACTATGACCGCCCTTCCACGCTCCGGCCTTTTCTCCGACGCGGGGATAAGTGGCGCAAGGGCGAGAGCAGAACTTGGCGGTTTTGTCGCGGCTTGTAAAAGGATGTCCGCACCATGCACAAAGTTTTTCAACCGGCGGATTCCTATGAGACCAGCACACCTTACTACAATACCGGGAAGATTCGGCGCGATATGCCTTGATATGGTAAGGCAATCCACAAACTTCGCAAGTCTTTATTTCGCGGGTGTTTTTCATGATTTGATTATGCCATGCAATAAAGACAAATGCAAGCTTTTTATTGCGCGCATGACCGACGCCTTCCCCGGCATTGAGATCAGGAGGATCAAGCCATGAGAGGCCGAAAACCCATCCCATCAAATATCCATCTCCTCCAGGGGGGAAAGCGAAAGACCCACCGGAAGAAAGATTATCGATCCGGTGAACCGAAACCGCCGGCGAATATACCAAGATGTCCGCAGCATCTTGACAAAGAGGCCCGGCAGGAATGGCGGCGCATGGTGAAAGAACTTAAGCCTCTTGGGATACTGACGAATCTTGATAAGGCTGTGTTTGCGCGATATTGCCAAGCGTTCTCCACCTGGGCGCAGGCGACGCGCAAGATATCGGAGATGGGGATGGTGCGGATGACGAAAAACGGTTTCACCGAACAGAACCCATATTTCCCGATTGCAAACAAAGCATCCGAGCAGATGATGAAGGCGCTAATTGAAATGGGCATGACGCCAAGCAGCCGGAGCCGGGTAAAGGTTGAGAAGCCCAAACCTGCCGAACCCGGCGAGGAATTTCTGAAAGAGTGCAGAAAGTAAATGGACGAATCTGAAATCAAGCGAATAGAAAAAATCTCCAACGGCTACATCGAGGATGTG
>JBDRBD010000170.1:0-4202 GCA_043823025.1 Candidatus Omnitrophota bacterium
GGAATATTTCGGCAGGACCGCCAAGTACCGCTTCAAACGGCACAACGGTGATGTGTTTCGCAAGTTCGTAATGCCGTTTTCCCGGATAAATCACCGCGATGCGTTCTAACTTTAAATCCGACAAGGCAATTTTCATTGAGGGTGTGAGCACGGGCGCATCTTGGCGCTTGCACTCTACGCCATACCTCTTGCCATATTTCAGGAGCACCAGATCAATCTCTGCACCGTTATGGGTTGCCCAAAAGTAAACCTCATCGGGTTCGATGGCTCGGATAACCTCTTCAAGCACATACCCTTCCCATGAAGCTCCCGATTTTGGATGGCTTAAAAGATCATGGGTTGACCTGAGGCCCAGCAAATAATGCAGAATACCGCTATCGCGTAGATAAATTTTAGGAGCTTTGACCTGCCGTTTCTTTAAATTGGCATGCCAAGGCCTAAGCTGCTTGACCATGAAAACATCTGTGAGTAAATCCAGATGCCTCCTCACAGACGACTCACTGATGCCCAGGGAACGGGCTGGCTCAGCCGCATTCCAAATTTGTCCATGGTAATGAGCCAGCATGGTCCAGAATCGTAATAAAGCGATCGCCGGAATCCTGAAGCCAAACTGGGGGATGTCCCTTTCCAAAAAAGTCTGCACGAAACTTTTCCGCCATGTGAAACTGTTTTGATCCGAAGCAGCAAGGTAGGAGAGGGGAAATGAGCCGCGCAGCCAATGGCGCTCTCGATTTTTGATGCCTATCTCTTCTGCTGAGAAACCGCCCATCGGAACGACTTCAATCCGGCCGGCCAGAGATTCGGAAGACTGCCGCAGAAGTTCGGGGGAAGCGCTTCCTAAAATCAGAAAACGTGCTGGAAGCGGTCTTCGATCAGCAAGCACGCGCAAAATCTGGAAAAGATCAGGCCGGCGCTGCACTTCGTCAATCACGATCAATCCCTTTAAATCACGCAGGGCGGTCATGGGCTCTTTCAACCGGGCCAGGCTTTCGGGATCCTCCAAATCAAAATAATTAGGCGAATTGTTTTTAACCAGCTCCTGAGCCAGTGTCGTCTTCCCGCATTGCCGCGGACCAATGAGACCAACAATCCGGCTGCGACCCAAAGCCTTTTGTAATTTCTCGATTAATAACGCACGCTTGACCATGGTTTCATTATACCATGAAATTCTATCATGTCAAGAAAGAATTTCATCCTGAGTCTCCTCACCCACGAAGAAGATACCTTCTAAAAAGGGCGTATCCCAACGCCAATCCTGCTCGCGATGTCTATCACCCGAATGGGCGCCTCATGACCACAAGCTGCCCAGAGGGCTCCCAGGGGAACTTAACCTAATTTTCTATTTCGGATTTCTCTACGAGAAGCTGTTAGATTTACCCTTGTTCAACTGCTTCAAAATGTTTATGGTAGCGAGTGGGGATAAGCCCCTTTAAATGTTACTTTGTTCCAGCAAACAGTTTTTCGAATGGGAAAATTTGAAGTCGAAAGATGGTTTTCCTTTCTAATTGTAAATAAATGAGTTATGAACTTTGTCAAGTTGTTTCCAGACTTCGTTCCCCACTTAGTTTCACGTTTTCTGTTTTTCCTTGACAATTTTGTAAAGTTCTGTATAATAAAACCATCATGACGGCCATCATTGCCGTAAGCATAATAGGCATGCGGTAGTTTCTGTCCCGTGTAGTGGCGGGATGAAACCTGAGGCTGTCCGCAGAGGATTTGGGTAATGGGTGCCCTTTTTCTCGGGTTGTCTTCATTTTTGTATGAAGAATAACGCGGGGGGAAGGGCTGTTTTTTTAATAAGGAGTCATCGTGTCGCTCAAAGAAAAAGTTTTCATCGTTACCGGAGGGACCCGCGGCATCGGGAGAGGCATTGTTGAGGAGCTGGCCTCAGGCGGCGCAAAAGTGGCATTTACCTATATGGCGCAGGACCGCCTGGCAAAAGAGCTTGTTGAAACGCTAAAGGGAAGCGGGAAAGAAGCCATTTCGTTCAAGGCAGACGTCCGCGATTACGGGAAAGCGAAAGAGGTCGCGGCGAAGACGATGGAGCATTTTGGACGGCTCGACGGCCTTGTCAACAATGCCGGCATCCTTCGGGACAAGCCGCTCATGATGATGGAGCCAGGGGACTGGGAAGAAGTGATTGCCACTAATCTCTTCGGCGCCTTTAACTTTTGCCGCGCGGTGATCGTCCCTCTCATGAAACAAAAAAGCGGGGACATTGTGAACGTTGCTTCGACCGCGGGGATGGTCGGGCGTCCGGGCCAAACCAACTACGCGGCTTCCAAGGCGGGCATGATCGGCCTGACCAAGGCCCTTGCCAGGGAAGTGGCCCGCTATCATATCCGCGTGAATGCCGTTGCCCCGGGATTCATTGAGACCGATATGACGCGGACGCTGAACGAAAAAATCAAGACAGAGCTCCTCAAGGATATTCCCATGGGGCGCTTTGGAGAAGTCAAGGAAGTCGCGAAGCTCACGGCGTTCCTTTTGTCCGGCGACCGGTACATCACCGGCCAGGTTTTCTGCATGGCCGGCGGCATGGTGATGGCGTGAAGAAGGGAGCAATCAGGCAATCAAGCAATCAAGCAATCGGGCAAGCGGGTTCGCCTGATAGCCTGATAGCATGATAGCAAAAATTGGTCTTATGTCTATGAATAAACAGATAGTCATTACGGGAATCGGGGTTGTCTCTTCCATCGGGATCGGGAAGGAGGCGTTCTGGAACGCCCTTTTTGCCGGGAAGTCCGGCATCAAACCGGTCACGCTCTTTGATACCTCTAAGACCCGCTCGAAGCTCGGGGGCGAAATCCGCGATTTCGAGGCGGCATCCATTTTGGGGCCAAAAGGGCTCCGGAACCTCGACCGCACAACGCTCTTGGCGCTTTGCGCGGCGAAACTTTGCCTTGAGGATGCCAAACTCACCATCACCGGCGAGGTAGCCGGTGAATTGGGCGTTGTCCTGGGCTCGACCATGGGAAGCATCAAATCCATCAGCGACTTTGATTTGGATTCCATCCGGGAAGGCCCGGGCTTTGTCAATCCGGCGCATTTCCCAAATACCGTCGTCAACTCTCCGGCGAGCCAGATTTCCATCCGGTTCTGTGCGAAGAAGCTGAATGCCACTGTCTCAAACGGGTACACCGCAGGCCTTGACGCGATGGGTTATGCGGCGGACCTCATCCGGCTGGGGCGGGCAGAAATGCTTTTGGTGGGGGGTGTGGAGGAGCTTTGTCTTCAGACTTTTTTGGGGCTCTACAAGATTGGCGTTCTTGCGGGATCCCGGGATTCTAAACCGGAACTTTCATGCCCGTACGATAAAAGGCACAACGGCATCATCGCGGGAGAGGGCTCGGCAATTTTTCTGCTTGAGACAACCGAACACGCCCAAAGGAGAAACGCTGTCCCTTACGCGGAAATCGACGGCTACGCCAACGCCTTTGACCCGGCCCGGAGGAATGGCTATAACCCCAAAGGCGACGGCGCGATGCAGGCGATGGAACTGGCCCTTTCTGATTCAGGACTGAAGGCGGCGGACATCGACGCAGTCTCAGCAAGCGCCAATTCAACGCTGGAATGCGACGTGATGGAAACAAGGGCCCTGAAGGGGATTTTCGGAAAAAAGGCCTATGCACTTCCCGTAAGCGCCTTAAAGTCCATGACCGGAGAACTGTTGAGCGCGCAGGGCGCAGTTTCGGCGGCCTCCGGCATCGGGTGCCTCCAGAAAAACAGACTTTTCCAGACGGTCAATTACGAAGAAAAAGACCCGCGGTGCGATTTGGATTATGTCCCCCACGGAAGGGAAAAGAGGATCACCCATTTGATGGTGAATTGTTTCGGTCCGAACGGAGAAAATGCGTCGCTGGTTTTGTCCAAACCCTGAAAAACCGAACACAAGGAGATGCAATGAGCAAAATAACCGGAAATCTTGAAGACGAGATCCGGTCCCTTATCGCCGAGATCATCGAGGTGGAGCCCTCGAAAATCAAACTGGATACGCACCTGGTCAATGACCTTGGAATTGACTCGATGATGGCCCTTGAGATTCTGGCCGCCGTCGAGAAAAAATACAAGGTCAAGATTCCGGAAGGGTATCTCCCCAAAATGACCTCGCTGGCGGGGGCCGTGGAAGTTGCGAAGGAAATGATGAGCGTCAAATAAATGCGCGTGCTGACAAAGCCCGAAAAGAATCCTTCTCAGGACAG
>JBDRBD010000171.1:0-3843 GCA_043823025.1 Candidatus Omnitrophota bacterium
TATGTCGGATGGGGTTATCGGTATTGGTTCAATGACGGCGAGTCAAGTTCTTCCTACGAGCGGAATATTCGATACTCGTATAGCCCGATCGGCATTGAAGGAACCATTCCCCTGAATGAAAACTGGTGCTGGGGGATGCGCGCGGAGTATAATCTTTTTTGGAAGGGATGGGTCAAATCGCATTTGAGCGATGTCGACCCTGCATACAATGATGCAGACAACACTCAGGACACGGGATTTGGCGTACGCGGCTCACTTTATTTCAAGCGGAGCGTTGAGAGCGGCATATTAATTTCGATAGAACCATTCATACAGTATTGGGATGTGGATGATTCAGATATAAGTCCGGATGGCGGCTACGAGCCGGCAAACCGGACCCTTGAATCAGGATTGCAGCTGTCCATTGGTTTTTAAAATCGGGAAATTGTGGATGCTAAACAGATGAATGTTTACGGTGTTATTCTTGTGTTGCTCTTCCTGCCTTCTCTGGCTTTCGCTGCGCCGGTGGGGAGTCCTGAACTATTGGAGGAGGGAGCCACGGCCATCGACGTTGTCAGTAGTTACACGTTTGAAAGGGATCTTGCGGCGACAAATGTTACCGATGAGAAGGTTGAGAATGCCCATCAGTCATACCTGCGCTTTACGCGCAATATGGCGCCTTTTTTCGACCTTTATGGAAATATCGGTGTTTCAGATCTTGCAGCACATGAACGCTGGGAAACCGGCGAGGCCTTTTATCTGAATACGGAATTCCGCGAAGAATATGGCTATGGCATTTTCGGCGGCGGGGGCGGAAAATTTGCTGCAGAAATCTATCCGGAATCAGGATGGTGGGCCGGTCTTGACATCCAAACCAACTGGGCGCGAATGCCGATTCGAGATGTTGTAAGGGCAGGAGAGTCTTCGTCGGCGCAGAGCGGGAGAATGACGGTAAGAGAAATTCAGATTACGGCTTTATTAAGCAAGCGTATGTCCTTTGGTTCTTATTCCGTATCGTCAGATTATGGTTTTGTTCCCTATGGAGGCGTCAAGCTTTCCTGGTATGATATGGAAGGGAAAATAAACTTTACGATCCCATCGGCTGGAACAAGTAGCATAACAACTGATTCTGTGGGAAACAAAGATAAGACGGGCTTCATCGGGGGTTTTGAGGTCGATTGGAGAAAAGAGTTGTTATTCCAAGTGGAAGGAACTTTTTTTGATGATCTTTCCCTAAGCGGTTCACTTCGCTGGGCCTTTTAGTCCTTTCTCGCTTTGAAGAACCTTCCGGGCGCTTGTAACATCTCCATCAAAAAATAGTTTCTCTCCGGTTGTCAAAAGGGCGCGGACACGGTAGAATAGCTTCCATGAGAATCGAAATAATCCAAAGCCCAACTCCTCTTCAGGAACTCAAACGGCTGGCAGAGGAAAATTACGGTGATATGGTCAAGGGGGTTGTTGACGTCCAGCGGAAAATTCTGGCTCTCGGAGGAGAATTGCATGCCGACGGGGAGGCCCTTTTACTGGAAGAGGGCTCCCAGCAGGAGGACCTGTGGGGATTCAACCTTTATCCGGAGAAGCCCAAGGATGAAAGAATCGAGTTTTCGTCGCTCATCAATATCCGGCCTTCTCAGGGAAATACTTCGATGACCATTCAGGATGCCCGCCTGAAAGAGGACGCAAAAATGATTATCGAGGGTTTCATCAAGGATGATGGATAAAGGAAGGTGGATGACGCTGACGCTTGCCCAGCAGATCGGCCACGTCGGGAGTGAACTCACCCGCGCCCATCATTGGGAAGCAAAACAGGATCCTCTCAGCCGGGACAGGGCCCTTCTCCGGGCGCTTGAACTTTTGGATGCGACCCTCGAAGACAGGCGCTGGAGGAAGCGCCTCAAGGAACTTGCCCGCCTGAGGGAAGTCTTGTGCGGTCTGTTTTGCAGAGACTACCGATACGATATTTCCCTCGAGCCCCTTCTAGACTATTGCAATCCCTTTGCGCGGAAGTCTCACGGATAAAAGTAAGACGCTTTCGCCTCTTGGCAATCCCGCTCCTGAAATTCTCGTAACCCATTGACATATAATGCGTAATGTGATATACTATTATAAAAAGGGGAAAATTTCTGACATGCGGCGTTTGGTATGTATCAAAACCTGTCAAGCGTTCACCCTCATCGAGCTTGTTATTGTGATCACCATCCTTGGTATTTTAGGCGCGGTGGCCATCCCGGTATTTTCGAATCTCAGAGAAAAGGCCTACGAATCCCAAGAAGTGGCATTTATGGTAGCTCTGCAGGAAGCGGTTAACCATTCCCATCATCGAAAGTTTTTGGAGACAGGGAATTGGGACGCTTCCTGGCCGCAGGGGTGGCCTCCCGAGACCGCACAACACCCTCCATTTTTTAGATGGGCGATAATAGGGCAGGTCTTTGATGTTCTTGCAAATTCTCCCATCATCTGTCAAGGATGCGTGTGTGCTCCGCTCGGGTCGGGCAACGATTGGACGGAAACATGTCCTAATTGCATGTGGAACGTGGGCATTTCTTCTATAGGAGGAATCAGTTATTATCACATCGTGTGCCGGCATGCAGAAATTTTTACGAATAAAGGGAATGAGTGGGCCTATATTTATAGCGGAAGCGACCCCGCCTATGGAAGGGCAGGAAATTTTATCCGTAATCCTTCTTGGGTACCCGATAACGGCGGCGGCCGCACGGGCCATCAATAAAAAATTTTCTTGACAGACAAAGGACGGTTTTGTAATATTTTTCCGGAGCCAGAAATGGCTCTTTTTTATTTGTCCGCCATCCTTTTCTCTTCTTTGAAGCTACTTAGGGCGTAGGCGGATATATCTCTTGACACTACGGGGCCGAAGGGATACATTAACACTTACGAGAAAAACATGACAGACCGATCAGAAAAGCATTCACACACAACATCCTCCTCTGATTCGGGACGCCAAACCCATGTCCTGATGGAGGAGATGCGCTCGCAGTTTAATGTGGTGGCTGAGCAATACAGCTCAATCGGCCGGAGACTGGATCAGCACGAGGTAATTCTCTCAAAAGTTGAGATGGAAGTTCAAATTGTAAAACATAAGGTCGGCACGATTGATGCTAAGGTAGATAATATCGAAAGAGAGCTCGATGCGGTCAAAGAGGCGGTATCGGACAATAGTCAACGCCTTGACGGGGTTGAACAGCGCCTCGATGGGGTTGGACAAAAGTTAGAGACCGTTGTAGACAGCTATCATGGGCGGCTCAAAGCTCTTGAAACGAAGATCTCATGAAAGGAACCATCGCTTAGTTATCTTTAAACGATAAGTTTCATCAAAACCGATATTCAAACGGAGCCAGAAATGGCTCCGTTTTTTATTGATGCATTTCCGGGGCCGGTCGTGTTCCATCGAGGAAAGGAGAGACACATGAAAGTTATCGCGTCATTCATGGGGTTTGACCTTTTAGGATTGTTATGGGAAAAGCGAAAGCTATTTTTCATCGTGGCCCTGGGGGTCTTCCTTTTGCCGAAGATTGCTTCCGCAGACGGAGGCCTTGTCTGGAAAGAAGTAACCGGCGGAATTCCGGAAAGCGCTTTTCGAACGGTTGCCGCGGATCCGTTTCATGGGGATTGCGTTTATGCAGGAACGACAGGCTCGTTATATCAGACCATCGACGGCGGGAAGAGCTGGAAAAAAGTGTTATCCCTTCACGGGGAGTCCAGGGCCGTTCACCAAATTCGCATCTTGGCCCAGAATGACATCTGGGCCGCGACCGATAACGGCCTTTATCATTCGTCGGACGGGGAAATTTGGGAAAGACAGTTCCGCGGAATGGGGGAAAAGGGGAAGAAGGTTTTTTCTCTCGT
>JBDRBD010000172.1:0-3117 GCA_043823025.1 Candidatus Omnitrophota bacterium
ACAAGACTTTTAATGTTGCCGCCGACACCGTCGTATCCTCTATGTTGAAGTCCCTGATCCGCTGCCCTCCGCTAGAAAAGGAAGGCATAAGCGTGGGGTGGGTTTCTGAGAAAACAGAGACTCCGGCTGAAGACATCGAAAAGATGACGGTTGAGGAAATCTTTGACTTCCTCAAAAAGCACGTAAAAGTCGTTGAAGTTGAAATCGTCATCGATGTGATTCCAGGCCGCGGACCAAAGGGAGAGGTTGTCCAAGAAGGCCACCCCCTATTCCGCGAAGGCGTCCCCGACAAGGTGAAGGAAGCTTGGAAGGACTTTGTCACCCGCGCGTACATGACGCAGCGGTCGGCGGGGACCGTACCGGCAGGGATAGAACGCTTCGTCAACGGACTCATCAAACCAAAGCTGGACCCCAGGTCGATAATCAGGAACGCGGTCCGGACAGGCCTTGGAAGGATGATAGTCTCGGACTGGAAAAAGAGGTCCAGGCGCTACCCCGATACTCTTCCCGGAATAAAGCGCTTGACAGTTCCGACCATCTGGAGCCTCATCGACGCCAGCGGCAGTATTACAGAGGATGACATAAAGCTCGAACTTGGTACAGTGTATGCGTTCTCTCGATACGCAAAGCTAGCGGCGGTAAGCTTTGATACCGAAGCTTATGAAGTCGTACACGGACAAAGGCCCTCTGATGTCATCGCTAAAATCGCCAAAAAAATCCAAGGCGGTGGCGGAACGCAAATCCAGAAAGCCCTCGAAGTGACTCTCAAACAGATGAAGCACAAGGATGTCGTTTTTGTCTTGACTGATGGGGAAATATTCGATTTGGAAACGGAACCAGTAAAGAAGCTCTTGGCGCAGATCGCTTATCGGGCATCCGTCTGTGCGTTTCTTACGGTGGATAAAGAAAACAGCGTCCCGCAGTGGAGATCCATAAAGTTGAAGGGTCGATAAGTATGGAGGTGGTATTTTGAAGCCCCGAAAGACGAAGGACGAGGCCGAGTGCGAAGCGATTGCCGCAGCGCTCGGCGCCCATCCCGGCACCCCGAAGCCCCCTCAATCATGGTGGGAGGAACACAAGGACACGGTCAGGAAACAACACCCCAACTATGATGAAGAGAAGGTCAACAGGGCGGTCGGTGCGATTTGGTACAAAATATACAAACCAGACAAGCGCGAGATGGCCATTATGGCCGAGGCGCTGAAGCACAGCTGAGCGTGGGAAAATGGGATACCGAGAAGACTATAACAAAGCGCGCGATGAGATTGCCGCGAACGAGCCCGTTTGAGTACCGAGCACGAAAGTTGTTTTCATTCCACCCAACTTTCTTGTATGGTTGGGCGCGAATGATTCGAAGCTCTGTGTAATGGCTCCATACACCACGCGCGACCTCGCGAAGTACGTGGTGACACAAAAAATCAGGAACGATGTCTCCGTCCACCTGGCGTCATTTGAAGAGATAAACACATACCGCGACGATCTCGTCCTGGCCACCGGTAAAATTGCCAAACAAATACCCGAGCCGTGTCTGACTCGATTTTCCGCCGCGATGCTCGTCATTTCGTGAGGGGGCGAACGTTTGGGCAGGGACATAAAACCGGAGCCCCCGCCGTGTGGTGGAAAGGTGAACACAGGGAAAGCCATCAGCCAGAAGGAGTGGTTGGAGATCGCAGTTGGGGCGTTAAAAGGGGCATACAAGGGCAAGGGCAGAAAAAAGCGAATTCACGCCGCTGTCGGGGCGGACATCAGCAAAGGCATCAGTGAGGCGGACCGCACCTTTATATCGCTCGATGGCAAGGGATCCAAAATTGAGATTAACCTCAAAGACATGCCCCCGGCGCTGGACAACGAGTCCGTTTTTTCAACGGTGGAAAAAAATCCCGCGGAGACGATATGCGGGATCAATATTATCGCTGAAATCCTGCATAGGGGGGACCACATGATTTTAAGACTGTTTGACTGGTGCCTGCTGCTGCTCGACGGACGACTGAATGAGTATGTGTTCGATATCGGGAGGAGGAAGCACAAGGAGTTCGGAATACTCAACGTGTTCGGGATGGAACGGCGTGGTCTCGAAGAAATCACGTCCCTCAAAAAAATAGGATGGGCCGAAGCAACGGCTTGGATGTTGAAAGAGACCTGAAGGGGGGTGCTTTTGGTGGGAGAACATATCGTGATGCTGTGTGAGCGCGGCACGTGGGGTACTTTCCCCAACGACGGAAAGCACATTTTCGAACCGAAACTCGACGGCGTTCGAATTCTGGCGAACAAACAGGGGAACACCGTTAAATTGGTCGGACGGTCCGGGGAGGATTACACCAGCAAGTTCCCGGAAGTCGTCGGCGACCTCAAAAAGTATCCAATGGATTTCATCCCGGACGGCGAGTTGTGCGCTGCAAACGGGGACTTTCGTTCGATAGCTGGCCGCGTGCATCTCAAGGACACGTTCAAAATCGACCTCAATATCAAGCTGAACCCCGCCGTCTACCACATTTTTGACATTCTCGGCATACACGGTCAACTCATCGTCAAGCGACCCCTGCACGAACGAAAGCGGGAGCTCGAAGGCATCGGTGAAATGGAGCATGTTAAAATAGTGAGAGCCCAGCCCCTTGAAGAACTGATCAGGCTCACTGAAGAACAGAAGATAGAGGGAGTGGTCGCCAAAAAGCTGGACTCGCTTTACGAACTCCGCCGCTCGCCGAGCTGGATCAAATTCAGACCAGACGGGGGGTTCGACCTTCCAATTATAGGATATGAAGAGTCGGATAAGGAGGACCGCCCGTTCAGGTCGCTTATCCTGGTGTGGAAAGACAGGGAGCTTCAGGCGTCCAGCGGCTTGACGGCGGAGGATCTCCAGTACGCTTTTGAGAAGTTTTCAGGGGCCAAAGTCGCAAGGACCGTCAGAGAGGCCGGCAGAAACAAGCACTACTTCACGGAACCCGTTGGACAGGCGGAGATCGTCTTCACCAGCACGCCGCGCATTCCGGTCCGGTTTCCAAGGGTCGTCCGGATGAAGTTTGACAGGTGAAAGGGGGGTGAAGTGTTGGAAAGACCACCAAACATCAATGAGTTGAAGAAAACGGCTAGAGAATTACATGAGGCAATCTTCAAGAC
>JBDRBD010000173.1:0-2733 GCA_043823025.1 Candidatus Omnitrophota bacterium
GCATGGCCTGGATATTTTCCTGGGTAGGATATTTGTTCAGCGCAAAAAAGGCATTCAGCCGGTGCCGCGCATCCTCCCCTTTCAGGGCTTCCCTCAACACCTCTCCCCCTGCCGGGTCCCCATGCTGGATGAGCACGGTGGCTGCGGCGAGGCGAATCTCAATATTGGGGTCCTTAAGGAGTTCCTGGTACTTTTTGGCCTCTTTGGGGGCCAAAGGGGCTTTTTCGGCCGCGGGCGGGGCTCCACCAAGGTCTGGGAGGGCTTTTTTGACCAAACCCACCCCCATGCTGCAGGAGCTCAAAATCAGCCCCAAAAACAGCCCAAAAACGGCCCATTTTAGCCCCAAAAATGGCCGGTGGGTCATTTCCCTCAGTTCTAGTTCGGGTTCCGGAAATAGCAGTTTCTTCATTATTCTTTTTCGGACGATTCCTTTGTTTCCTGAACAGCGCCTTGGATAATTTTTCCTACTCCGGATTCCTTTTCTTTTTTCCTGGTTCTTTTTGTTTCCTCGACTCTTTTGGGCTTCTCCCAGCCCTTCTTTTCTCCCTTTTCCCAACCGGCCGGAGTTTTATCTTTTTTCTCAAGTCCTAGAGGAGTTTTTTCCTTTTCGGAAAGTCCCGGAGGCGTCGCTACAGAGCCCTCGGCAGTCGTTTCTTCTTTCAAAAATTCATCCACGAACGCTTCCAACTCCTCTCCCTTTATCTTCTTCGACTTGGCAGTTTCCGCGGCCTCCTTCTTGGGCTTCGCCTTTTCAGACCCCTTTCCCTTATCCTTCGCAAGCGCGGGAGAACCGACACAAAGCCACGCCAATACCAACGTCCAAACCATGACCTTTTTCATTTTTTCCTCCTCTTGGCTTCGTAAGCGTTACCGCATGTGATGAATTTCTGCATCAAATACAAAGAGACCGGGGTTTGAATCTGCAGCCCCCTGAGCCGCAGGATGACGCCTACTTTGGGATCTTTGTTTGCAGCCGGGAAATCGCTTCTTCCACGCGCTGCAACTGGTGTTCACCGCCTTCTGTTTTCTCAAGAAAGGATTTAAAGGCACCGAGAACTTCAAGGGCCTCGGAGTATTCGTCGAGGGCCTCATGCGTTTCGGCAAGGTGCTGGTAGAGAAATTGGTCGCTATAATCGGGTTTCCGGTTCTTATCGTAGGATTTCAAATAATATTCCTTGGCCTTTTGATAGTCATTGCGGTTTTTGTAGATATCACCTATGGCAAGACTTGCCTGCGAGAGGTGATAGCGGTAATTCCAATCCGTCTCTTTGCCCTTTTTCAACTCAAAAAACTTGGAAAGGATGCCATCCGCTTCTTTGTCCCGGCCCGTCTTAAACCAAAGGTATGCCAAATCCAGCGCGGCATCCCAAAAGCCGGGATCCAGTTTAAGGCATGCTTCAAGGGCCGCCTCCGCCTCTTTAAGGTTCCCTGCTTTTCTGTAAACCCGAGCCAGCTGCAGATGGAGCCAGAGCTTGGAATCGGACTGCCAGCGGCCTTCCGAAGATTTGACCTCGGTTACCGGGTTGGCTTCAATCCCGCGTTTCAAGGTCGCGATAGCGCTTTCATAGTTTTTTTGGACCTCATACACACGCACAAGACCCTGGTACGCTTCGATGAGGTGCGGGTTGAGTGAAATAACCCGATGATAAGCCGTAATTGCCGGCTCAGGGGGTTCTTGTTTCATATGAGCTCGGGTAGCTAACCACTGGGCCCGATTGAGAAGGCGCTGGGGGTCATCCCCGACGTCTTTAACAGCTGCATATTCCACGCGGCCATCCGAGATGCGGAATCTGAGTCGGTCCTCGTTCCAGAGAGTTACAGTAATCGTTTTCTTTCCTTTTTCCAACGCCCACTCAAAAGGATGCCTTCGCCACCATCTAGAGGAAACGGAGCGCGGAACAAGCGTCACAAGGTCCTCGGAAAACATCCCTTCGAGTTCGTGGCGCCACAGCACATTTCCCTCTCGGTCATAACGTACCGCAACCGGCCCATATCCCATACTGTGCCAGTTATCGAATGCGATGAAGGAGCCGTCGTCCAAAAGAATCGCATCAACCGGTGAGACCGGATTGAGGAGATTAAAAGTTTTTTCGTCCGATGTTCCTGGCTTGGAAATGACTGCTGTGGCGTATAGAGCCGTATCCGTCCCCTGAAAATCAAATGTATCTTCGTAGGCCTTTCCTGGAATGATCCGCGCATGGTAGAGACCGTTCGGCGAATAAAGATTTATTTCCTGAGGACCAGCCCACTCGTCCGCCTGGGAAAATGCAGGGGAAATGAACAGGCAACAACTGACGCACAGCGACTGAAACAAAAAGCGCTTTAACATCACGCCGGGGTCTTCCCTATCCCTTCTTCTGGCATCCGAAAAGCCATCCGAGAATGATCCCGACGAAAAGGGCCAAAAAGATGACCAAGGCCCGGCTCACCAGGAATTTCCAGGTTAAAAATTTAATTTCAATCATTTGATAGTTCTGGGCGATAAAGACGATGACAATCAGAATCAAGAGAAAACCAAAAACTTTTTTCATCATGGACCTCCTCTCGTTAAGCACCGGTATTTTTTCTCGTTCCAGCATAACCACAACGCCAAAAGAGTCGGGATCGGGAGGATGCAGATCAAATCGAAGCTCCCCTTCGTTTTCAAAACCCAGATCGCGTTGATGCAAAAGACGGCAAAGAAAATGAGTTTCCGGGAAGTGCGCAGCTTAAAGCCGTCGCAGAAGGTAAAAC
>JBDRBD010000174.1:0-4507 GCA_043823025.1 Candidatus Omnitrophota bacterium
TCGTCAGAGTTATCGTAGCCGTGAAGGCGAGAAACACCGCCAGCCCTCCGATCCGCGGAATCGCGGTTGCGTGGACCTTTCTCGCCGAAGGGACATCCACAGCCCCCAGGCGCACCCCCAGCCGCTTCGCTACCGGGGTCAGGACCAGCGAAAATCCCAATGCAATCAAAAACAGAAACAGTAAGGTCGTCATGGGTCTTTTTTAAAAAAATAGGTATCTGCAACGATTTTTCCAATCCGCTGTTTGAGCACATACCAGAAAAAGACCGGCGCGGAGATGAAGGACCGCCGCCAGAGGCGGCGCGGTTCCTGAAGGAGTCTCGGCAGCCACTCCAGGCCGTGTTTCAGAAACCAGGGATGGGACCGCTTCACGTTTCCCGCGTAGAAATCAAAAACGGCGCCCACGGCGCCGATAAATTTTACATTCAGTTTGTCCTTGTTCTGATGGATCCACTTCTCCTGCTTGGGCGCCGTCATCCCCACCCATAAAACGTCCGGGCCGGCCCGGTTGACCGCCTCGATCATCGCCCGGTTCTCTTCCTCGCTGAAGACTTCCTTGAACGGCGGTGAATATGCGCCAGCAAACCGAATCCCGGGGAATTCCCCGGCCAGCCTGGCTTCAATGGCCACAAGCGTCTCCTCCGTCGAACCCAGAAAAAAGCAGGAAGCGCCTCCCCGATTGGTCAGCCTGCGGCTCAGCTCCCGGAAGATGTCGCTCCCCGTGATCCGCTCCCGGATGCCGCCGCCCAGGATCCGCGAGGCCAGCACAGCCCCCACGCCGTCCGGAATCAGGACGTCCGCTGCCTTCATCGCTTTCTCCGCTGCCGGGTCCGACATCGCCATCCGCACCGAGTGGGGGTTCATGCAGGCCAGCCAAAAGGGCTTCGCCGCCGTTCCATCACCCACCGCGCCTTCACCGGCCTCTCCTTCTGTCGCCGCGTGGATGCCCTTCACCAGTGCATCCACGCACGCCTCCAGGGAAACGGCTGCCACCGGATAGCCGAGGATATTCTCTGTCGGCATAATGGACGCCCTGTACGGGTGCAGATCTTTCCTTCCCATGCCTTTGAATAAATAGGTATCTGTCACGATTTTTTGTGTCGCCGCCTTCGGATCGCCGCTTCGTAAATTTCCATCAGCGTCAGGTAATTGGTGTCGGCCGTGTATTTCTCCTCGAACATCTTCCGCGCCCCCCCAGCCAGCTCCGCCAGGCGATCCTGATCCGACCAAATGGAGCGGACCACTCGTAAAAGATCCTCCGCGTTCCCCGCCTCGAAAAGCGCACCGGCAACCCCTTCCTTTACGATATCGGGCAACGGCCCAAGGCGGGACGCCACCACCGGAACCCCAAGGGCAAAGGCTTCCCGCACGACCATCGGAAAGCCTTCAAAACACAAAGAGGGCAAAATCAGCAGACGGGCACGGGACAGGCTTTGCTGCGTTTCATCAAAGGGTAGCTGGCCACGGAAGACAATCTTGCCGCCAAGACCGTCTCCCGACACCGCTTCGGACAACGCTTTCCTGAGCGGGCCATCACCAATGACTTCCAGAAGCGGTGCCTTGGCGCCCCAAGCCTTCCAGGCCTGTATCAGCACCTGCACCCCCTTTTCCTCTCCCAGCCGGCCGATGAAAACGATTTTGTCCTTCCGCCGGACCCAAGGCAATGCGTCGGGAGGATCGGCATAGAAATTGGGCTTGACATGAATCGCCGCGTCAGGCAGGCCGGCTTCGGCCATGAGCCCCTTCTGAAAACCGCTCAACGCGATAAAGGCGTCCACATGGTGTTTCCATGTTTGCAGTCCCCGGTGCAGCGCAATCATCAGCGCCATCGGCGCCGTCGCGACCCTGCTGCCCCGGTAGCACCCGAAGCGGAGAGCAGGGATCACGCTCTTTTGATCCAGGCAAAACGTGCAAGGCTTGCCGTTTCGCATGGGAATGCCGGCCGCACAAAAGAGCCGGTAGTTGTGCAGGGTCATCACCGTGGCCGTTTCGAAACCAGCCGCCGCGTGAAAAATTGACGGGGACAACAAGGGGGAAAAATTGTGGACGTGCAGGATGTCCGGCCGCTCCCACCGCAAAACACTCTGCAGCTTGTTTGCGCTGAACGGATTCCAGGGCGTTGACAAAGCGCCCTGAAGAGTGCCTACCGCCCCTCGCCCCCGGATCTCGTCGCTGTGCCTTGTAAATTCAAGAACGCAATGCCCCTTTTGCCTCAGCAGCGCCGACTCGGCCAGGAAGACCGTGTTTTCGCCGCTGGGAGCCGAAGAGCCATAGAAGTTGTGGGCAAGGAGAACCTTCACAGGAGTCAATGAGTCATGTTGGCCGGTAACGACCCTTCCATAACGAGAGAATGACTCGATCCACAGGAGAAGCGAATGAACGATTCACACCATCGCATGCCTGAACCGTAGCCCAAGCTCCTCTGCAGAACCTCTCGATTCCCCAGTCCGCTATGATTTCACGCGACCGCATACCCATCTGGGTTTTTTCCTTCTCCGGGATATCTATGAATCTACGCAAAAGGGCAGTCAGATACGCAGGGCTTTGTGGATCAAATACCCAACCGTTGTATCCATCCTGAACGAGTGTCCTCGCACACCCGCATTCTTTGCTCACCATAACCGGCAAACCGCAGGCCATCGCCTCGTTAACGACCAATCCCCATGTCTCGCCAAAACTTGGTAATACAAGGCAGTCGGCTAGGCTGTAAATCTCACACAGTGCCCGTTGACTCTGAAATGGCAGAAAGATCACTTTGCCATCCAACGATGCAGCGAGGTGCTTCAGGTTCTCCGCTTCTGGGCCATCGCCCACCAGCACCAAGCCCCATTCCGCACGTCTTTCGGCATGTACCGCGACAAACGCTCGAATAAGAAGCACCCAGTTCTTCTTGGCAATCTGACGACCGACTCCAAGTATATATTTTTCAGGGAGTGCATATTTTTGCCGAATGAATTCCGGACTATATTTTGCAACCGCTGAATCTTTAGAGAAGAAATCATTATCGACCACATCAATTCCGAAGAACATCCGGTCAATGTCAACACCCCAGAATTCGTAATCCGCAGTATGCGATGGCGCAGGTATCAGCAAAGCGTCAACATTGGCATAAATTCGCCTCTTCACCCAATTAACGAGACATGATCGGGGTACATCTTTCAGGCGGGCATCGTCCATAATAACGACCGCGCGTTTCCGTCTTCTCGCCCAGCGCACGGCCGTTGCGCCTGATGGATAAGCAATGGCGCCAGCCAGAATCACATCAGGTTTTATTCTATCCAGCTCAGAAAAGAGACGCTTCGATACCACCGAAGAATGCAGGCTTTCCATAGTTTCATGCGGATAAAGACACATCCACGGAAAGGCAACGGTATCGCAGTCGGTAATCCTGGCAAATTCGTATGGAGAGCCTTTTCCCGCTATTTGAATTACTTGCAAGTCTGCACCGTGTGCAACGCATAATTTTTTCAACGCAAGAATACGCGGCAACCAATAAAGGCTAAAATCCGTATGGCAAAGGACAACTTTCACAATTATATCTTTCTAACCCCATACCTGACACGAGCCTCGCAAAATAGTTGATCTCATTTTTAGGTGTCACCAGATACAACCTCAGCATACAACTGCTCCATATCCTTGACATAGCGGCTGATGGAGAAATTACTTTCTGCCCGCCACCTGGCTTTTTCTCCTAGTTTTTTTTTCAACGCAGCCTCATTTACAAGACGCTGCAGAGCCGCGGCCAGGTTATCGGAATCGCCAGCCGCCACAAGCAGGCCACTTACCCCATCTTCGATCAGCTCTGGTAGCGCTCCCGCATTGGCGAGAACCACTGGAAGACCCGCCTGCATTGCCTCTACAACGGCGATCCCGAAACCTTCTTCTCGGGCCATGTTCACGAACACATCAGACATAGCGTTCAGTTCGAAAACATCACGGCGATATCCAAGGAAACGAGTGCGTTGGGTTAATCCCAGGTCGTGAATTTCAGACTCTAATCGCTTACGCAAAGGTCCATCGCCCACAAAGACAAGATATGCGTTGATTCCGGTTTCAACACATTGTTGCACAGCCTGAATAATGACCGATTGGTCCCGCGATGCAATCATACCGCCTACATGAATTATGACAAAAGCGTCCTGCGGAAGATCCAGCTCGTTTCGTTTCAGTGACCTCTGATCAGGTGTCAAATAAACGGCATGATTCGGAACGCCGTTATAGATTACTTTCGTATTCTTTGCGCCCGTCTGACTTATCACGACTCGCCTCGTCGCTTCTGAATTACAGAGAGTACACATTCGGAGTGGTGATAATCGTCCATCTATCTTTTGCAGCCAGTGCGAATCATTCCATGCCATGCCGTGGACATACTTAACGACAGGGACATGGGTAGCAGCACCGACAATTACCCCGAATATATCCGTACGAGCAAAGTGAGTGTTGATGATTTTGCACCGGTATTTTTGGCGTATTTTCATGATATCCCACAGAAGGCGGACATCCCAAT
>JBDRBD010000175.1:0-4675 GCA_043823025.1 Candidatus Omnitrophota bacterium
AGAACAGAGTTTTCCGAACCTGAAGAATCTCAAAAACATCACGGAAGGGCAGATTGCAGAACACCTGAAGCTCTACGCCGGTTATGTCAAAAATACAAACCTCTTGAACGAGCAGCTTGCGGAGATCATCCAGAAAGTCCAGACCGGGACACCCGTCTATGCGGAGCTCACCCGCCGGCTCGGGTTCGAATACAACGGGATGCGGCTCCATGAATATTATTTTCGGAACCTTTCAGGGCAGGGGGGCGGCGATCCGAAACCGTCGACCCTCACCCAGAAAATCAATGAGAGCTTCGGAAGTTTCGCCAATTGGAAACAGGATTTTTTAAAAATCGGAGCCATGCGGGGGGTCGGCTGGGGGATTTTGTATCTGGACGCCTGTGTTGGCCGGCTTTCGAATCACTGGATTACACTTCATGAAGAAGGGCACGTGGCCGGATTCCGGCCCATCCTGGTCATGGACCTTTGGGAGCACGCTTGGAGCGTGTATTTGAAGCCGACCGAGCGGGCAAGGTACCTTGAGGATTTCTTTGCCAATATCGACTGGGCGAAAGCGAATGAGCGCCTTGAGCGAGCACTAACTTCCGAGAAGGCAAACGTCCGCGCTTAAACAAGACCACAACATAAAGCGTCCGCCATAACTTTGGCGGACGCTTTTATTTTTTAAGGGTTTTGTGTGAGGATTTCCGCGGCGTGAATTCCCCTGAACAATGGAGCCGGATTGAGAAACCCTTCCGTGAGGCGCCGGGTGGCGCCATCCTGCGCAGCGACGGAGCTGTGGGCTTCTTCCTTAACCAGCATGTAGATGAAAAAGCCGGAATCCACCTCTTCGAAGATCCCTATAGATTTAATTTTCAAATTCCCCTCAGCCGCAAAGCGCCGAACGCGTCCCTCAGCTTCGTCATCGGACGGATAGATGAGCAGCACTTCGCCGTCATCGGTGAGATGGTTACCTGCCTCCCGAAGGAATCCGGCAATGGTTTGGAAGCCGGGATCGTAGACAATGCGCTTTTTCGGTTCGCCAAATGGAATGTTCATAAAAGGTGCATAGAAAGTGATGGCGCGGAATTTTTCTCCCCGCCGGATTGATGCAAAAAGATCGCCTTGCCTCACGTCAATCTTACCTTGGAGGAGGTGGCGGTTTTTTGCAACTGTTTTCTTAAGGAGTTGAACCGCCTTTGGATCGATATCGACGGCAACCACATTAACGCCTCGACGGGCCATGTAGATGGAAAGGCCTCCGCCTCCCGAGCCCATTTCCAAAAACCAATCCCCTGGTTCAAGAGAAAGGCGACGGGCAAAGCTTATCGCCGCATCCGGCGCATAATAGATGTCAGGATCATCCAGAATCCCGGCCCTAAAGTCGTAAGCCTCCATGGTTCTCCGTTTCGTTTCCTCATTCTGCGCGGCGGATCGGTTCGCCCCGTCCCGGGAGGATAGGCCCCTGAGATAATTTGCGCTTCCCCCGGCTGCTTCAATGCCTTTTAATGTTTCTGCGCGCGTCTGTGGGTTGATGAGCTGCGGCAAAACCGCAAAGAGCGGAGTCACTATTTCCTGGTACGTTCTCAAATCTCCCTCCCCCTCAACGCGGGTGGCGCCTGTTTTCACGTCAAAAGCAACTACGTCTTGGGCAAAGGCGACGCGGATTTCATCCTGCCCATACGCAACGTCGAGATCCGCGGAGAAGAGATATTTTTTCATTCCCGTTTCTTTTCCGTCCGTTATGGAACGTTCATAGAGGACGAGGAAATAGATAATTTTGGTGAGGATCTTTGCCATCGCAAAATCCTGAACGCCTGTTAAGGCAGTTTTCTCCCCGTCCACATCGACCCCGAAAGCGGGAACGTGATATTGGGGGTCTTCCTGAAGTTTCTGCTTCATCGTCATGAAAACATCCGCAGGGATGAAGTATCTTTCCTGATGCTGGATTGCGGGGTGGTCGACTGCCAGAAGGACTCCCTCGCCGCTCAAGTCAAACTGGAGTGTGAGATGCGCATTTTCCCACGGCAGGCGATGCTCTCCGCCATCCAAAGCGGTTTGCGTTTGCGGTCGGGTTTGTTCGTCTTCCGGCGCAAGCGACGCCACAAGGTAAAGTAAACGGTCCTGATAAATTTCTCCTTCATCTTCAATGGCAAAGCCACTTTTTTCAAGTTCAGCGATGATTTCATCTTTTTCATTTACTTTGTAGTAGGGAGGCGCTTCTTTGCCGGGAGGATAATAGGTAATGAGTAGTTTGCCATTAGCACGGAGGACACGTTTGGCTTCCGGAAGTGCTTTTTCAGGATCCAAATGACCATATGCTTCGTTGATAATGACCAGATCAAAACCCCTATTTTCATCCCCTTCTTGAAAGGGTAACGCGTGGGCATCCGCGACAACAACATGAAATTTCTCTTCGGCCTCATCAATGAAACTTCGAGCCCTTCTCCATAAGGCGATCCTGGCGTTCTTCATACTCAAATCGATCCCTGCAACCCAGTGACCGGCCCTGACCAATTCGAGTTCCAAATCCCCCCGCCCCATCCCGTCGGAAAGGACAGTTAAGTGGCTCCCCAACGCATTCACGACTTCTACGATTCGGTCTACCCCTTTCGAATGGGCAAGGAAGCTCGTTTCGCTAAGATAGAAGTAGGGTTCAGCCAAATTTCCGGCGAAAATTCCAGAGCTGTCAAACGGGTCATAGATTTCTTGCATCAGCCTGAAGCGATCTCTGCCTGTCAGATATGGTTCAGAACCGGTGAGGGGTCGCTCGGAAGAATCTTTTTTCTCCCCGCCATCCAAAGCAGAAGCGATTTCATCGCTGCTCCTACCCGAAGGAGGCCGTAGAAGCATCTGACCCGAGGCCACTATGAAATTTCTCTGGGCTGCCTGAGCCGAGGGTTGAAGGGCTCGGGCGGTAGGTTCGGCCGTGGGGGCGAAAGAGGAGGAAGCAAAGAAAAAGCATTGGATCAGCATAACAGCGAGAAACGTAGTGTTTTCTAACCTGTTGCTAAATTGTAAATTACAAGTCATCTAGAAGACCCCTGGCTATTATCTAATTTGTCTTATAAGTATACCTTATAGATGGCTGTTCTACAAGGCAAGAATCAAGATATTGTGTCGTTTAACAATAGCGGTAACTCCTTGGGAAATTTATTCTTGACGAAAATAGTAGGATTTTGTTACACTGCTTTTTACGATGAAACTTTCAATGCGATCGACCTACGGACTTCTGGCCATGGTGACACTGGCCACGCGCTATCCTCAAGGACCTATCTCGGTCTCAAGCATTGCGGAAAAAGAGCACGTTTCCCTTCCGTATCTTGAGCAGATTTTGAATCGGCTCAAGCGGGATGGGCTTGTAAGCTCTGAGCGGGGACCGAAAGGAGGATACCACTTGATCAAGTCGCCGGAGGCCATCATGATCGGGGAGATCGTGAGAGTTCTCGAAAACGGGATGGAGGTCCTCTACGACGGGGAAGCCGGGGCGCAGGATGCGCTTCATCCCGTCGTGACTCTTGTTTGGGGGAAGATTGTCCAGGGGATGAGGGACGTGTTGGACCGTACCTCCTTGAAGGATCTTTGCGAGGAAGTGAAGCAGTGCGGTTTGGATGAGGCGATGGAGCACCGCTATACCTTTCACGTTTGAAAGGGGATTTCGGGGAGATGCGGACACTGAAAATGGAAATTCGCCGCTCAGTGCTTGAGCGTTTGAAAAAACAAAAACCAAAAACACGTATTCGGAAAAGTTGCGAGATTGAAAAGAAGCTATTTCGCAGGAAAGAATTTCGAGAGGCCGAGACCGTGATGTTCTACGTATCGCTTCCGGAAGAGGTAAACACCCGCCGGATGATCCGGCATGCGCTGCGGCTTGGGAAGCGCGTGGCACTACCGCGCCTGAAGGGCGGGTGCCTCGTGCCGGTCGTCATTCGCGATATGGTCAAGGACCTTGCGCCAGGGCGCTACGGGATTCTTGAGCCGAAGCGGGGGAAGCGGTCCATTGCCTTGCGGCGGATTGACCTGGTGGTGGTGCCCGGCGTGGCCTTTGATGCCAGGCATAACCGTCTTGGCCGCGGCGTCGGCTATTATGACCGCTTTCTGAAACGCCTGAAGCGCCGTATTCCTGTGATCGGGCTTGCCTATCAGGTCCAAAGGGTTCTCGCACTTCCGAAATCCTCCCAGGACATTCCTGTATCGATTTTGATCGCGGCGTAAGTATCGTCCGCCGTTTTCATCTTGGGACGGCGGGTTTTCGGACACCGGAGAGATGCCATGCAAGAATATTCTGTTTTTTTCCAAGTCACCCTCGGCGTTCTCTTTTTCATTCTCGGTTTTTTTCTGAGAATGGCATTTGCCGAACGGCAAATCAAAAGCGCCGAACAAAAGGCCTATGAACTCCTTGAGGAAGGAAAAAGGAAAAGCGAAACCATTCAAAAGGACGCCGAGAGGGCCGCTCAGGAACTCTTGCTCCGGACGCGGGAGAACTTCGAAAGAGAGGTGGAGCACCGGAAACAGGAAGTGATTACTGGAGAGAAGCGTCTGGCCCATCGGGAAGGAGACCTCAATAAAAAGGTCGATATCCTCGATAAAAGGGAAAGGGAAGTAACAGAAAGAGAGAAAACTTGTTCCCAGAAAGACACGACCTTGAAGAAGCGGGATGAGGAGTTGAACGCCCTGATTGCTGAAGAAAAACACC
>JBDRBD010000176.1:0-9925 GCA_043823025.1 Candidatus Omnitrophota bacterium
CAAGATGACGGAGGGGCGGCGCGAGGCCTTTGAGGTCACGGAAGAAGCGCGCCAGACCGAATGGGAAAAACCGTCCTTTGCGGGCGGGCTTTTCATGGGGCGCGTGCGCTCAGATCTCGTTTTCCCCTTCCCCGAGCAGCCGGACGAGGACCGGATCGAGGGGGATGCCTTCCTTGAGCGCCTTGAAAAATTCCTGGTCGACCATGTGGATGCGGATGCCATCGACCGGACCGGAGAAATGCCGGCGGAGGTCATCCGGGGGCTCGTCGAGCTCGGATGCTTCGGGATGAAGATTCCGAAGGAATACGGGGGGTTCGGGTTTTCGCAGCTCAATTACAACCGCGCCATCGCCCTCATCGCCTCGCACTGCGGCTCGACGTCGGTGTGGCTTTCCGCGCACCAGAGTATCGGCGTTCCCCAGCCCTTGAAACTTTTCGGGACCGAGGAACAGAAGGCGCGATACCTCCCTCTCCTCGCCAAAGGAAGGATTTCGGCGTTTGCGCTCACCGAGCCGGATGTCGGTTCGGATCCCGCCAAGATGAGCACGACCGCCGTCCCCGTCGAAAACGGCGACTATTATCTTCTGAACGGCCAAAAGCTCTGGTGCACCAACGGCCCCGCGGCGGACATTTTCCTCGTGATGGCGCAGACGCCGCCGAAAATGGTCCAGGGCCGCCCGAAAAAACAAATCACCGCATTCATCGTCGAGAAAAGTATGGGCGGCGTGGAAATAGAGAGCCGCTGCGAGTTCATGGGGCTTAAAGGGATCCAGAACGGGCTCCTCCGGTTCCGGAATGTCAAAGTCCCAAAGGAAAATATCCTTTGGGCTCCGGGGCTCGGGCTGAAACTGGCGTTCATCACCTTGAATACCGGGCGGCTTACCCTCCCTGCCGGATGCACCGGCACGGCCAAACGCTGTCTTTCCATCACGCGGAAATGGGGCAATGAAAGGGTCCAGTGGGGTGCGCCCATCGGACAGCATGAAGCCAACGCCGTGAAGCTTGCCTATATGGCCTCCCACACCTTTGCGATGGAATCGATGACCTGGCTCACGTCAGCGCTTGCGGACCGGCAGGATACAGATATCCGGCTTGAGGCGGCGATGGCGAAACTTTTCTGCACCGAGCACAGCTGGAAGATCGTCGACGAAACGGTCCAGATCCGGGGCGGGCGGGGATACGAGACCGCCTCTTCGCTCAAGGCGCGCGGGGAAAAGCCGATTCCGGCCGAGCGCATCATGCGCGATCTCAGAATCAACCTCATCATCGAGGGGGCAAGCGAAATCATGCGGCTTTTCATCGCGCGCGAGGCGATGGACCAACACATGAAACTCCTCGGCGGCCTCCTGAAGCCGGACCTCGCTTTTTCGGAAAAAGGAAGGATGCTTTCCAGAGCCCTCAGCTTTTACGCAAAATGGTATCCGAGGCAGTGGTGCCATAGCGGCGGATTCCTCCGATACCGGAAGCTCCGCTCCCCTCTCGGCGCGCACATGCGTTATGTGGAAAGCTCAAGCCGGCGGTTGGCCCGGGGGCTGATTCATGCTATGGGAATTTATCAGCTTGCGCTTGAAAAAAGACAGGGGATTCTTTTCCGGCTTGTCGATATCGGAACAGACCTTTTTGCCATGTCCGCCGCCTGCTCCCGCGCCCAGTATCTCCTCGAGCGCCATCCCGCCTCGCAGGGGCCCAAGGAAATCGCGGACCTTTTCTGCAGGCAGGCGCGGCGGCGCCTTGAGGACAATTTCCGGATGCTTTTCTCCCGCCAGGACAAGCCGACCTACCGGCTCGGGCGGAAAATCCTGAATGGGCGTTTCAAGTGGCTTGAGGCGGGAATTGTGAACGAGCCTTTCGATTAGCTCAGGGCGAATGGTGAGCTTGTCGAACCAGAACCCTTTGACTGACTCAGGGTTCGTCCTGAGCGCAAGCATTTGACTGAAATTTTGGAAACCGGAGGGGAAAAAGATGAGCCACAAAAACGTGACGGAACATACCATTAAGGGTCACAAACTGACATGTCCGATTTGTAATCATACCTATTTCTGGACCCGCAAATCACTGATGAATACGAGAAAAGCGACTCTGTTCGATCTCGATTGGGCCGATAGAAACGCTGATAATTATATTTGTGACAACTGCGGCTACGTGATGTGGTTCCTACAACCTAAAAATTAAAATTCCCGGCGGCCTTCGAGGGCTTTGGCGAGGGTGATTTCGTCCGTAAATTCGATGTGGCTCCCGACGGGGAGCCCTGTTGCGAGGCGGGTCACTTTGACATTCTGGGCTTTGAGGAGTTTGGAAAGATAAAGCGCGGTCGTTTCCCCTTCCGTGTCCGAATCGGTCGCAAGAATCACTTCCTTAATAGCGCCCCCCTTCACACGTTTGAGAAGCTCCTGAATCTTCAAGTCCTCCGGATTGATTCCATCCAACGGCGAAACCGCCCCTAAAAGCACATGGTAGCGCCCGTGATAGGTGCGGCTTTTCTCAAAGCTGGTGATATCCTTCGGCTGTTCGACCACGCAGAGGACGGAGGGGTCCCGACGAGCATCCTTGCAGATGGTACATTGCTCGCCTTCGCAGAGATTGAAGCACGTTTGGCAATGCCGCAGGAGCGCTCGGACGTCGCGAATCAGATTCACAAGCTGTTCGACCTCGTCTTTTGGGGCGCGCAGGATGTAGTACGCCAGGCGTTCGGCGGAACGCTGACCGATTCCCGGCATTCTGGAGAAGGCACGGACGAGCTCTTGCATCCGCCTGGAGTCGCTGGTCATTCGTCCTTCACAACGTTCCCCCTGAAAACATCAAGGGTGAATTTGACAATCGGGTCTTCATGAGGGCTTTGGGGAGGGTCGGAGGGCTGCTCTTCTTTAAGCGCCTCAAACACAATGTGAATTTTCTCTTTGAGTGCGTCGCTCAGTATTTCTTCAATCAGCGTGCGATGGGACTGCGCATCCAGGGCCTCCCGGTGGAAATTATTTCTGGGAAGAAAGCCGACGGTGAGATGTCCGTTTTGGAAACGGACGGGCTTCCCTTCCTTGAAGAAAATGCCGACGGATTTCTTTTTGGCTTCAACGCGCTCTACAAGCGCTTCCCACTGCGCCCGGATGACTTCCAGGGAGAGGTCTTTTCCCTCAATCACGATGGGCTGTATCACGGGGCGGGCGGGCTCGGCATCGCGGTTCTGGGTCTCCTTTTCGCGGGAAACCGACGCTGCGGACGGATTCACTTGGCAACCGCCCTCGGAACTTGCCAGCCGCTTCTCCAGCTCCTCAAGCCGCTCCACAAGCTCTTCCAGATTGATCATGCTGTCGCGTTTGGCAAGCTTCACGAGCGCTATCTCAAGCGGGATTCTGGGGAGACTCGAGCGCTTCATGAGGTAGCGCGTCGTTGAAAGAAGATTCAGGATGTAAAGGAGCTCCTCGAGCGAGAATCCTTCAGCCTGGCGGTAGACTGCGAAAGCGGCATCCTCCGCCAGGTCCATCAGGCGCTTCCCTTCTTCCCCCAGTTTTGCGACGGCCAGATTCCGGAAATGGCCCAACAGCTCATCCACAAACTGAACCAGGTCCCGTCCCTCATTCACCAGTCCGTCCACCTTCTCGAGCAGAACCAGTTTTTCCTTTTTCTGAATCGCTTCCCCGACTCGGAGCAGAAAATCCTGCCCCACCCATCCCAGGGCGCCGAGCACTTCTTCCAGCGCCACATGGGCCTTCGGTCCGCAGGAAAGCTGGTCCAGGAGACTTTCGGCGTCGCGCATGCTCCCCTGCGCCGAACGCGCAATCGCCATGAGGGCCTCTTCCTTCACGTCCACCTTCTCCTGCGCTACGATCGCCTTCAGCTTCTCGGCAATCGTTTTGGAAGGGATCCGGTGAAAATCAAAACGCTGGCAGCGGGACATAATGGTGGCAGGCACTTTATGGGGCTCGGTGGTCGCGAGGATGAATTTCACATGCGGAGGGGGTTCTTCAAGGGTTTTGAGGAGCGCATCAAATCCGTCGTGGGTAATCTGGTGGACTTCGTCGATGATGTAAATCCTAAAACTGCCCCGGCTGGGATAGTATTTCACATTTTCCCGGAGTTCGCGGATCTGGTCGATGCCCCTGTTGGACGCGCCGTCGATTTCCAGAACATCCAGGGAAATTCCCTGGGTGATCTCCTGGCAGGCGATGCACTTGTTGCAGGGCGTCTCCGTCGGGCCTTTCTCGCAGTTGAGGCTTTTGGAGAAAATACGGGCCACCGATGTTTTCCCCACGCCGCGCGGCCCCGCGAAGAGATACGCGTGGGCGACGCGCTCTTTCCGGATCGCGTTTCTCAGCGTCCTGGCGATGTGGTCCTGTCCGATCAGCTCCTCAAAGCTTTGAGGACGGTATTTTCGGGCGAAAGCGAGGTAAGACATGAGTTCAAATCTCCGACAACCAAACCATCTAACAACTCATCAATCCAGACAGCATCTTGCAGATATCTTCAATTTCTTTCTTTAACTCTTCATTTTGATCATCAGCAATCAGCTTTTTTCGCTTGCATATTTCTAAGATCGGCACACATTCAAAAGCTGAACCACGAGCAATTCTGAAAAAATTGATTCTATCCATTTTGTGATATCGGCCGTTGCCTTCGGCTATATTCGTTGATATTGACAATGAAGCCCTATTCAGCTGATCAGCCAGGTAATAATTGCCTTTTTGAAAATCCTTTGTCAGCTCGCAGATTTTATCCGCAAAGTTGACGGCTTTCCGATAAACATCTAACTTCTCGAATATGAACGCCATATTTTGAAAATCGGTAATCGAAATTTGACCGAATCGAAAATCTTTTTTCATCTAATTTCGAATCTCGATTTTCGATTCTCTGCCAATTTTACCTGAGTTAAACAAAGGTAAAATTGGCGGAGAGGCTGGGATTTGAACCCAGGAACCCGCTTTTGGCAGGTTAATCGCTTAGCAGGCGACTCCGTTCGGCCACTCCGGCACCTCTCCAATGAGCACAACGCTCTAGTTCTCCCTCTGTCGTTTCTTCCTGAAAAATTCCTGGATGATCAAGCGGCATTCCTTCTCGAGGACTCCGGAAGTCACCCGGATGCGGTGATTGAGCTTCTTATGGCGAGCGATGTCGATGACAGAGCCGCA
The DNA here is from genome assembly GCA_043823025.1 of Candidatus Omnitrophota bacterium. Lineage (GTDB taxonomy): Bacteria > Omnitrophota > Gorgyraeia > JACQQV01 > JACQQV01 > JBDRBD01. The sequence goes on from JBDRBD010000176.1 coordinate 5,120, forward strand.
GGCTCCGGCTTTCGGATCTTCGGCGCCGAAGACAATGCGCTTGACGCGCGCCAAGACCAGAGCCCCGGCACACATGGCGCAGGGCTCTATTGTAACATAGAGAGTTGTGTTCAGCAATCGCTCGGTCTTGAGCGCGGCCGTCGCTTCGGTGATCGCAAGCATCTCGGCGTGGGCCGTGGGGTCTTTGAGGAGAAGGTTCTGGTTGTGGGCGCGGGCGATGACTTTCCCTTCGTGGGCAATCACCGCCCCGACCGGGACCTCATCCCTCTCAAAACCCCTTTGCGCTTCTTTCAGCGCCTCGAGCATGAATCGTTCATCAGTATCCAAGAGATGGGAGTGTTGCACCTGCTTTTCTTTACTGCAATCAGGAACGGTGTAATGGACTTTCAAGCTGTTTGAGCGGGTGTTCGAAAGTCCATCATGAATGCGGCGCGGGGCTCCCTTCAAGTCCCAAACTGCGCGCAGGATGTAAAAAATGGCGCGCCCAGGAGGACTTGAACCTCCAACCACCTGCTCCGTAGGCAGATGCTCTATCCAATTGAGCTATGGGCGCGGTCTTACCTTCATCCGACAATAGAGTCTTTACATTATACTAAAAATACTGCTTCCTACGATGTCTTTGTCTTCTCCCCTTTTTGACGGCCGGGGCATTTTTTCGTGTGCCTCCAAAGTTCTTTCAACGTGACCGGCCCTTCACAATATTCACAGTGTTTTACCTTCGGATCCAAACTGATCGCCACGATCACCGTGGTGAAAACAAAGATCAAGAAGAAAACGCCGATCATACGCACTCCTTCGGTGATAGGGCCAAAATGCCGGGCGGCTGCCTATTCGGTTTTTTCGAGAATCAGCTTGGGGAGCTCGTCCAGACTGAATTTGTAACGGAGAATGGTTCCGCCGAGGGTGGCGGATTCCATATACACCCAGTACTCATAAGCGGCTTTCTTTTTCTTCTGAATCTTCTCCCGCATTTTTTCAATCGGAAGTTCATGCTGGGCAGCGACCCGCGCCAGCGTTCCTTCGGGGGTGTCCTTCCCTCCCTTTCCGATATCCAGGAGGCCGTGATAGCGCGTGGAATACGGGGGGTCTTTTTCAAGTCCTGCCAGTACATCGTGCCGCGTGATCGGACCGAGACGCCCGACGCCCGGTCCCACCAAAAAGACATTTTTGATCCTGGGGCGCTCCCGCTTCATGAATCCGGTAATCTTTACCTCGAGAAGATTTTCTCCCGTCAGTCGAATATCCACAGCGACGATGTTGTCTTTAACTTCAACCGCTTCCCGCAATACAGACCTGACGTCTTCAGTAGCAGCGGGCTGAATCGCCTCGCCCGCAACCGGAGCGTCGGACTGCGCGAAAGAAGGTGCTGTTGTTCCCAAAAATACCGCGACGGCCAAAAGAATACAGTGCTGAAAAATCCTTTTCATCGTTCCTCCCGGCGATAACTCCCATAAAAAACGTGTTCAACTCTTAAGGAAAAACCGAAAACCCCATACGGGTATTTTACCCTCTCTTCGGAAATAGGTCAATTAGGATGTAATGGCTTGTAAATGCGCGTGTTATGACATTCTGAATTTAGTTTGGCGGGCGGTGCTGCAATATCTGGAGAAGGCGGCGCCGGAATACAAGCGCCCCGAGTGTTGCAAGAACGATGCCTGCGCCAAGTACCGGAAGGACCGGAAATGCTTTTTTCGGCGGCGCGTGCACGTCGATGGGAACGACCAGCTCTTGAGGAAGAGATTCTATCATTCCTTCCGGCTCTTCCGGAACTTCGGTCAGTGCGGCCAGCGGAGGAAGCATCGGTTCCGGTGCACTCTCCGCGGGCTGTGCAATACTTTCCTCGGTGGAAGGCAGTTCGCCCGTATGGATTAGTTCTTCGTCGTATCTTGCCAGCGGAGGTCTCCATTCTTCCTCCTGCGCCAGGATTCCGGGAAACACGGGCAAAGGCGGCGGGACAGGAGGCGGAGGAGCTGTCTCAATAACGCCTTCCAGTGCCGGTGTCGTCGAAGGACCTTGGACCACATTAGCCTCTGCGGATGCGGACGATGTCGTGGTCTCAGCGGTCGCCGAACCCGCGCCGGCCTCTTGTGTCACAAAAACACCCCCGAGGGAAATCACGTTCGTCGTCCCCTCCCCTTCGCCGCCCGTTTCTTCCGCTGTTTCGGATGAGAGAATCTTGAACGTGATGGCGCTGGAGGCATTCGAGCGGTTCCCCGCCGCATCAACCACCTTCGCTGTCAGCTGATGCGTACCCGCTTCAAGGTCCTGCACGGTCACGCTGAACATTCCAAGTGCATCGGTCTGGATGGTTGCGGTAAGTGCGCTATCGATGTAAATTTCCACTGTGGACCCGATCTCGGCGCTCCCCGATACGGTCATCATCGTCTCAAAGGTTTCTGTCCCCGAAGCGGGTGCCGTAAGGACCGGCGGCTCCGGCGGCGTCACGTCGATGGTGAGCTGAACGGATTCCGACATGGCCGAACGCACGCCGGATGAGCTCACCGCTGCCGCCGCCAATGTGTGCATCCCTTCTGTCAGGTTCGACGACGGGGTTACCTGAAAGGTCCCGGTCGTCCCGGAAAGCGCAGTTCCTACACGCACCGACCCGCTTTCAAGAACGTCATACAACTCAATGAGCGTCTCAAAATCAGATTCTCCCTGAACGGTGGGCCGCGCCTGATTCGTCAGGAACCCGGCGGCAGGACTTGTGATGCGCGGGGCACTGGGCGCACCCGAATCCCGGCTCAACAGCCTGAAGGTGCCGCTCCCACTCGCCCATTTGGCCACCAGATACGCCGTCTTCTCCTCACTCGCCGAATAAACAATCTTCTCATCTGCTCCGCCCGAGCCGGAGACGGACTTTTTAAGAATCTGAGGTTCACCGTTTTCATCCGGTGTACTATTGTAGAGATAAAGGTCAAAATCAGCGCCCGACGGCGTGTCCAACACAAAACCGTATTCGCGGCTCTCGGAAAAGGACAGTTTTCTCGCCCAGACTTTTCTCTCCGCAAGGTCGCTACCTAAATACTCTGTCGCCGTCGTCCCGAAGGAAAGATTCGAGGTGAGCGCTTCCACGGCCGCATCGGCGGCGATCCGTCCATACCCTTCCGCCCGGTCTTTGGCGCCTCTTTCCCGGGGCGGCACCTCTTCTTCCCCTTCTCCCACCTCATAAGCGGTCATGAGGATGATCATCTTGACCAAAAGCGGATCGTCGCTGGCTCCGTAAGCCCAGGCCCGGTCCAAGCCCTCTGCCAGAAGTGCTACCAAGCCCGTCACATGGGGGGCGGCCATGGAGGTCCCGGCCATCGTCATATAATCGTTCGGATAGGCGTCCGGATATTCCATCGGGAAAAACAAATAGGTCACATTGTCCCCGTCGTTTGAATCGCAGGAAGTAATCAGATCCCAATCCTCTAAACTCCCACCCGGCGCCAGGACATCCGGCTTGGCCAACGCCGTCTCCGGATCCCCGAGACTGCTATAGCTGGTGAGACTGTCTTCGCGGCTCACCGCTCCCACAGTGATCGCCTTCGCGGCGCTTCCGGGCGACCCGATATAGACGTCTCCCTGTTCATTCCCCGCCGCAGCCACAAAAACAATTCCCTGGTCCACAAGGCTGTTCACGGCCGTATCCACAATGGCCATCGACTGCTCGAATCCGATAGAGGCATTGATGGCAATGATGTCGTAGTCCTCGGCGTGATCGGCAATCCATGAGAGTCCATCAACCACCGTCGCCGTCGTCCCGCTTCCATTTCCATAAAGAACCTTGACCCCGACAAGATTGACGTTGGGCGCAACGCCGGAAAGAACCGGATAATCATCCCAGGCGTCGTAGGGCACATCCACCTGCAAAAAGTAGGATGTTCCGGTCCCATCTTCTGTCATCACGTAAGGAATCGCCTGATACGCAAAATCGGTCACGTTCGAAATCGAAGAAGATGTGACTTCAATCGGCTGAACGGAACTTAAGGGGCTTTCTCCGATCACCGTATCGTCCGATTTCCGAAGCTGGAGAATAATCGGGGCACCCGATTCCTCCCATTTCAGGCGGGCGTAAATCTTGGCTGATTGCGCACCCACATGGACCGGATAATAGTGCCTCCATCCATACCTCGTCTCCCACGGGAAAAGGTCCGCGTAGGTGATGGAAAAGTCGTAACGCCCTGCGGCACTGCCGGAACCCGCTGCAATCCCGGCCACATGCGTCCCGTGTGAGCCGTCATCGATCGGTTCCGAAGGCGAGGTCACCGTCGAGTCGTACCAGCCAACCACGCGGCCGATGAAATCCGTATGCGAATCATCAAGGCCGGTGTCCAAAATGGCCACGGCCTGATCCGACCTCCCCCGGTAGGAATGCTGGTTCGCGACTTCGTTCCAGAGGCGGCGCGCACCGATCTGCCGCGTGCTCATCTCAAGAAATGATTTGGCAACGGCATTCTCTTCAATCAAGACCACTTCATGGGTTTTGCCGAGTTTCCAGGCTTGGTCTCTGGGAATTCTGATAAGGAGTGCATGGACAATCGTGAATTGCTTGAGTATTTCCCCTCCGTGCTTCTGAACGGACTCGATGTCGTAAGGAAGCACTTCATGAGAAAAGCTGACGATGAGTTCAACGGTCTCTGTTGCGGGTTTTTCGGCGAGCGGCCGCCGGTAACTTTCCTTAATCTGGCTTTTCAGATTTTTCTCAAGGGCATCCGAGAGGCGGTTCTGGTTCCGGTCGAGCTTCGCCGCCATCTCGTAAGGAACCGCTTTCGGATCCTCGAAAGCGAGCAAACCGGGTGCGGCAAGGCATAGAATCCCCAC
>JBDRBD010000177.1:0-7150 GCA_043823025.1 Candidatus Omnitrophota bacterium
ACGACAGCAGGAAACTATACCTTAAAGGTGAGGGCCGAAGATAACGGAGGACTCTATGCAAATCCGGACAAGACCGTGACGATTACGGTAGCGGGGAACCAGCCGCCGGTTGCCAATTCCCAATCGGTGACCGTAACTCAAGATACGCCCCTTGCGATTGTCTTGACCGGGTCTGACCCGGAGGGAAGCTCACTCACTTTCAGTATCGTCACTAACCCCTCTCATGGGACCCTGGGCTCCATCTCCCAGGTGAATGCAACCTCTGCCCAGGTCACCTATACCCCTACTTCCGGCTACATCGGCTCTGACAGCTTCACCTTCAGAGTCTACGACGGGCAGGCGTATAGCCCTGCGGCGACGGTGGGGATTACGGTGAATGCTCCAGCCGCTCTGTTTACGGATGTGACAGCGACGCATTTGCCTTCGTATGCTATTCCCTCTACGGCAGCAAGTGTTGGCGATTATAATGGGGATGGTAATCTGGATGTTGTGGTTACCTATTTTGGTGGCGCATCACACATTCTGGAGAATGATGGAACAGGATCCTTTACTAAAACCTTTTTATCAAGTCTGGGTGGACCCAATGCAGCTTACGCGACGAAATTTATTGAACATCCGGCGGGTCGCCTGGATCTTTACGCTTCAGAATGGCAAGGCACCGATATGGCATTTGCAAAGCGTATGATGTACGATGGTTCTTCTTTCGTGCCCGTCGTCATTGAGGAAAACGCTTTTAATGGGTGTGAAGAGAGACTGGTTGATTGGAGTTTCGGTTATGACATTGAAGCGGTAAGGGTTCCTGCTTCACCCTATCCTCATCAAGTCCTGTATGCAAACCTTTCCAATGAACAGACTGTTTGCGGCGGTGATTGGGTGTACTTAGGGTGGAGCGGCGTGTTTGGCTGGAACGACGCCCTGACGGCAACGGATTACCTCTATCCTTTTTACGGAGAGGACGGCATCACGCCCGGGTGGAGTCCACGGACATTTGACTTTGAAATCGCAGACGTTGATGGGGATGGCGATGACGATATTTTGTCCGCAGGCGTTGGGACATATCTGTGGGGCGTGACCCAGGGACATATCGATTACTACCGTTCAGAAAGACCAGCGCTTTGGGTGCAGGAGGGCGCCAACTTTGTCAGAAATACGAACTTCCCGTTCCCCTCTTGGAACGATTATGGGCCGCCGAGCACGTCGTTTTACCAGCGGGCACAGTTTGCGAACTTGAATGGCGACACTTTGGGTGGGAAGGAGAAAATGGATTTTGTCCTTGTCGACCAACAAAAAGGCCTCCAGATTCTGCGAAACACCCGTGCCGCAAACGGTTCTGGAAGTGTTTCTTTTGTCAAAGATCCTAACCCTACGGGAGTTGTGCCTCAGAATTGCCGAGAAGTTGTTATCGGAAAGATTAACAACGATAATAAACCGGATCTCATCTTGATCAGCCCCGATGTGTCTCCCTATGTGAAGGTCTTTCTGAACACGACAACGCCGTGGCCGACTTCAGGTCAGATTACCTTTGTTGAAGCCACGAATACCGGCATTTCTATCTCCGGGGGCATCTACGGCGGCCTTCTCTTTGACATGGATAATGATACTGACTTGGACCTCTTCATTCATCTCGACGGGCAGGATAGACTCTACAAAAATTTGACGATTCCATAAAGGAAAAGGGAGGGGTTTTCAACGCTACCCAAAAGTCTCGAATAAATCTTTAAGAGAACTTCTGTAACTGGCGCATCCGGGAATGGATGCGCCAGTTTCTATATGGTCATGCGGCCCCAAAGAGATGTGTTTTCCGCTATTTCCCTTGACATTCCTACCTAACGCCTTATAAAATAAATAGTTCGGAGTTCGTCCCAATGAAAAACCGCTTCCGGCGCAAGCTCCTCTACGGCTTAACGGTTCTTTTGCGCGCTATTTTCAGGAATCTTCCTCCGTCGTGGGGGATTGGTTTCGGCTCCTTTATGGGCAGATTTGCGTTTTGGGCGGTCCCGAAGGAAAGACGAAAAACACTTGATCACCTGAGAGTTGCCTTTTCGGGCGAAAAAAGTCCCAAAGATATTTTGAAGATCGGCGAGAACGTTTTTCGGAATCTAGGAAAGACCGCGGCAGAGCTCATCTATTTTCCAAAAATTACAGAACAAACCGTCGACCGGTGGGTCTCCTGCGAGGGGCTTCCCAAATTCGACGCGGTTCTCAAAGAAGGGAAAGGGGGCATCATCCTCGTTGCCCATCTCGGCAATTGGGAACTCCTGGCGCGCTCACTTGCCCTGAAGGGCTATGGGGGTGTCATTCTTGCCCGGCGCGTCTATGATGAACGGTTCGACCGGCTCCTGAGTGAAATCCGGAAAGTCCGAGGGAATAGCTTCCTTGACCGCGACGAGTCGCCCAAGGAATTCCTCAAGGTCCTTCGTCAAAACCACTTTATGGGAATTCTCGCGGATCAGGACATCGATTCGATTGACGGAATTTTTGTCCCTTTTTTTGGGAAAGAGGCCTATACCCCGGTAGCGCCGGCCCGATTTTCCATGGCTTCCGGCGCGCCGGTTATTCCCTGTTTTATGGTGCGGGAGGAAAATGGAAGGCATCGGCTCGTCGTCGAAGATCCGATTTGGCCGCCCGAAGGGCGAGCCTCGCCCGGCGTCAAAATCCCAGGCGGGCCTCCCAAGGGGGTTGATAAGGAAGAAGCGGTTTTCCGTTTGACGCAGGGTTGGATGGCAATCACAGAATCCTACATCCGCCGGTATCCGGATCAGTGGGTCTGGATGCACCGGCGGTGGAAGACTCGTCCTGAAAATACGAATGACAAATGACAAAATTCAAATGATAAAACAAATTCAAATTTCAAATGACCAATTTCAAAACAAAACCAGGGTTTTGTTATTTGAAATTTGTTATTTGTTATTCATTTGTCATTTGAGCTTTGACATTTGTCATTTCGTGTTTCCCGCCATTTGCCGGGCGGAGGAGGCGCCCGCCGTCGAGCAGGAAGTCCAGCAGTTTTCTTTTACGGGATACACCAAAGACGGGAAAAAGGAATGGGAAGTACGCGGCGACTCCGCCGTCCTGGAAGGCGAGGTCGCGACCTTCCAGAAGCCGAAGCTTGAATCTACCGGTGAGACTTCCTTCACGGTGACTTCGGAGAGAGGATCCTATAACCGGCAGACAGCCCAGGCGCATCTTGAGGAAAATGTCCTGGCCGAGACAAACGACGGGGCAACGCTCAAAACCGAATCTCTCGACTGGCACGGCGATTCAAAGAAGATCTCGACGGAAGACAAGGTCGTTATCGAGAAAGAAGCAATCCTCTCACAGGGCAAGGGGGCCGAGGCCTATCCGGATCTCAACAAGTTCGTTCTGAAAGAAGACGTGAAAGTGGAAATGGCACCGGATGTCCAGATTACTTCCAAAGGTCCCATGGAACTTGATTATGCGAAGCACATCGCTGTTTTCCAGGGTGAGGTCAAGATTATCGACCGGGAAGGGGAAGTGCTTGCGGACCGGATGGATGTCCACTTTGATCCCGAGACAAATCAGGTTTACGAAGTGATCGCGGCGGGAAACGTGCAGATCAAGCGCGGGGACAGTATTTCCTACAGCGAAAAAGCGATTTATGACGCAAGGCTCAGGAAGGTGACGCTGACGGGGAAGCCGAAGCTTTATATTCGGTCGGAAGAGGAAGAGAATGTCATGGCGGATGACCCATTCCTGAAAAGCATGAAGCGGTAGAGCTCGCGTTATTGTTTTATAACGACCGTTGAATCATGGAAGCGGCGCGGATGACCACGGATTCTTAGCGGATTGACGCGGATGAATCGTCGCAATATCTGCGGTCATCCGCAAAAAATCTGCGAAAATCCGCGTTCAGATTCAATGTTCAACAGTCTCTTTTATACGGAACGGCTCGACTTGGAGGAAGGCAGGTAATGTTGCATCTTCTGGAAACGCATGGGCTCAGCAAGTCCTACGGCAGCCGCGAGGTGGTGAAAGACGTGGCCATTACCGTCAAGCGCAGAGAGATTGTCGGGCTTTTAGGGCCCAACGGCGCTGGAAAAACCACGACCTTCTACATGGTGATCGGAATGGTCATGCCGAACCGCGGAAGAATTATTTTTGACCAGCAGGACATCACCTCTTTACCGATGTATCAGCGCGCCCGGTGCGGCATTGGCTATCTTTCTCAGGAGCCGTCTGTCTTTCAGCATCTCAGCGTTGAGGAGAACATCATGGCGGTTCTTGAGACATTGCACATTCCGCCGAGAGCCAGGGAAAGACGTCTTTCGGAACTTTTGGATGAACTTCAGATCCGAGCCCTGTCCAAACAAAAGGCCTATTTGCTTTCCGGCGGGGAAAGGCGGCGGCTTGAGATCACGCGCGCACTGGTGACCAATCCGCTGTTTCTTCTTCTGGACGAACCATTCAGCGGCGTCGATCCCATCGCGGTGACGGAATGTCAGCAGATGATCAATGAACTGAAACAAAAAGGTCTCGGTATCCTTCTGACGGATCACAATGTCCGCGAGACCCTCTCGGTGACGGACCGCTCGTATTTGATGGCGGAAGGAAAGATCCTGATTTCTGGGACCGCCCAGGAACTTCTGAAGAACCCCGAAGCGCGCCGCATTTATCTCGGCGAAAAATTTACAATGTGAGAAGTCTTATGGTATGATTGGAAATGACAAATATCAAAGCACAAATGACAAATGAATGACAAATATCAAAGCACAAATGGCAAAACTTTAGGCATTGTTCTGTTTTGATATTTATTATTTGTTATTTGAAATTATTTTGACATTTGGATTTTGTCATTTGTCATTCGGTATCATCCATCGGACACCTCCAAAAATTTTATCATCATGATGAAACACCATACAAAAACACTCGAGGGATGCGCGCGGCTTCTCGAAATCAAGGCGGATGAAAAAGAAATTCGAGAGATCCAGGAAAATGTCATCCGCGATTTTGAAAAATCTTCCCGGCTTCCCGGCTTCCGTCCCGGAAAAGCACCTCGAGAGCTCGTCCGCACCCATTATGAAAAACAAATCCGCGAAGAACTCCTAACGCGATCTGTTCCCGAGCTTTATGACAGAGCCGTCGGAGAAGCGCACCTTAAGCCCATCGGCTTACCTGAGATTTCGGATGTCCAGTTCGAAGGTTCCAAACTTTCATTCAAAGCAAAAGTGGAAGTGGAACCGGACATCTCGCTCAAGAAATATAAAGGATTAACGGCGTCTCGAAAGGCAGTTTCTGTCAGTTCCGAGGAAGTTCAGGAAAACCTCCGCTCACTTCGGGAGGCTCAGGCGGTGCTCTCTCCCAAAGAGGGTCCTGCCGAAGAAAACGATTTTGTCTTGTGTGACGTGGAAGGGAGCGTAGACGGCAAGGCCATTCCGCCGCGGAAAAACGTCCTGCTCCATTGTTCTTTCAAAGACCAAAAATACCCCGAGGTCGTCAAAGCGCTTTTGGGCGCAAACGCGGGGGAGATTCGGGAAACGGACTTGACGCTGGAGAGTCCGGGCGGCGTGATTCAAAAGGCGCGCTATCGGGTCCAGATTCGCGAAGTCAAAAAGCGCAAGCTCCCCCGAAATGGACGATGATTTTGTTAAACAGGTCAGCCGCTATCAGACGGTGAAGGAGCTGGAGGAAGCCCTTTCCAAGGAGATCCGAGACCGGAAGGAGCGTGAAAGTCAAAAGCAGTTTGAGCGGGAATTATTGAACCAGCTCAAGGCCGCCTGCCCGTTTGAGGTGCCCCGCGTTTTGATTAGAGAGGAAGCGAAGAGGGTTGCGGAAGAGCGGCATTTTCAGCTGAAGCTTCTGGGATTGCCGGAGTCGGAGATCGGGAAAAAGATTTCACAGGATGAGGAAGAACTCCAGCGGGAGGCAGAAGCGCGCGTCAAAAATTCGCTCCTCCTGGAGCGGATTGCAGAAACCGAAAAGATTGAGGTCCGCCCCGAAGAAATTGATGGACGGATTCGTTCCTTAAGCGAGAACCTGGGAAGGAACGAACGAGAGAGGCAGGGGGACCTTGTCAACGCTTCCTTGCGGCGGAGAATCGCAGGGGAAGTCCTTTTTGAAAAGGCCCTATCGGTCATCGTGGAAAATGCCCAGATCAAGGAGGTCTCATGAAACATCTTCAGAGGATTTTTGTCTTCATCGGCATCGTCGTCCTTTTTTGTCATGCGTGGGCCTTCGCTCAGGAAGGACCGGTTCAGCTGGAGTACCGGTATACCCCGGGTCAGCCGCTTCATTATCGCTATGCGTTTTCAATCAAAGGAAAGCAGTCTTTCCCGGAAGGCAATGATCCGGCCATCGCAGCCGCCGGAGAACAGACGTTTGCGTCAGAGATGAGCTCCCGTGTCACCATGGAACCCAAAACAGTCGAATCAGACGGATCCGGCTGGGTGGATATTCGATACGATGCCTTGGAGGTCAAACAGAAGTGGAACGAAGAGGAATGGCAGGACGGCACTGAGGCGCTGAAGGCCCTTGTGGGACAGGCGGTGTCGCTCCATCTTCAGAAGGACGGAAAACTTTTGGAAGCGGCGATGCCTTCTGGGGAGGCCGCGGGCTCCGAACTGGTGAACCAATTTCAGCAGATGTACGGCCAGGCGGAAGGCATTTTTCCTGACAAACCGGTTCAAGTGGGGGAGAGCTGGGCCAAGCAGCTGCAGCTGCCGATGGCGGGAATGGCACAGCCGGCGCAGGTAAACTTCCAAAACACCCTTGAATCTTTTGAGATGGTGAATCACCGAAAGTGTGCTAAAATCAAGAGTGTTTTAACCTTTGACATCCCCGAAACGAAAGTGACCCAGGAAGAAGCCGGAGACAACATCGGCCTTTCAATGAATGTGAAGGGCGAAGGGGCCATGACGCAATATTTCGATATATCGGGGGGAGTTCTGGTGAAGGGTGAAGGGAAGACGACGATGAACTCCAAGCAGACCATGACGGTTCCGGTAGGGCCTGCCGGGACTCCGCAGACCGTCGTCAGTTTATCTGTCATGGAAATGGACTTTAAAACGGAGCTTGAATAAATGGGGCGGCACAACAATCAGGAAGAGACGGAGGAAGAACACATGACCACATTGGTTCCAATGGTGGTGGAACAGACAGGCCGCGGCGAAAGGGCCTATGATATCTATTCTCG
>JBDRBD010000178.1:0-9566 GCA_043823025.1 Candidatus Omnitrophota bacterium
GTAAAAGTGATTTCCTTGGTGAACATCCCGAGAACCGTCGCAAGAAGACTTCCCCCAAAATAGAGCTGTCGGGATGTCAGCCGCCACTGGACATAAAGCACAACGGCCGAGAGATAAAAAAAAGCTGCCAGCGATGCACCCCGCTGCCAAATGTAACTGACCGCCATGGTCTGAATGGGGTGGACCAGAAAAAAGAGCGCTGCCGCACCCGCAAGCGGCAGGCACCGGTCAGCCAACGGATGGGTCTTCATCTGGGGTGTCTGAAAGGTCAGCACGACGAGCCGATAAACCAGAAAAGAGGAAAAAAGATGAATGAGGATGTTGAAAAGGTGGTATCCGAAGGGATCGAGCTTTCCGACGGCATAGTTGAAGGCAAAGGTCAGGCCGAGGAAAAACCGCGTGTTGAAGGCCTGCCAAAGAAGTCCCGGACGCGACAGGTCCCGGATTGCAACGTTTTCCTCGATAACGACCTGGTCATCGAAATGGAAGCCGGATCGGAGGGTGTCCGCGTAGACTCCGAAACCCAAGAGGAGGATAAGACAAAAGACGAAAAGATCCGGCTTTCCCCTGGTTTTTTGCATGGAAGATTTCTCAGAGGCGCGGCAATGCGGACCGCTTAAATGTCTGCCGTTTCCTTCTTCGGAAAAGATGTCTTTCCGGCCTGTTCTTTTGCACCGGAGACTCGGCCTTGGGCGGGGCATTCGCCGGTCCAGCAGTAGAGACAAAGCTTTTCCCGAGGCGCCCCGACCGCCTTGATCATGTCATCAACGGTCTGATAGCGCAGCGTCGTGAGCCCCAGGTCCCGCGCAATCCAGTCCACCATCTTCCGGTATTTTTCAGTAGTGTGGTCCACATAGTCGGAGACATCTTCTTCATCATGGCCTTCAAGGGCCAGGATGGCGCGGCGCGCGGCGAGCTCATGAATGCTCCGCGTCGAAAGGCAGAATTTGCACGGAAACATGAGGGGCGGGCAGGCGGGGCGCACATGAACTTCTTTGGCTCCGCACTCCCACAGTTTTTTCACGGTAAAGTTCTTCAGCTGCGTTCCCCGGACGATGGAATCCTCGCAGACGACAATCCGATTCCCCTCGATGATCTCCCGGATCGGAACAAGCTTCATCTTGGCCACCAAATTCCGCACCTCCTGCGAAGGGGGTGTATAGCTCCGGCCGTATCCCGGTGTATATTTCACCAGGGGGCGCCGGTAGGGCTTTCCGGATTCCATGGCGTATCCGAGCGCATGGGCGATCCCGGAATCCGGGACGCCCGAGACAACGTCGACTTCAATGTCCTTGTCGCGCCGGGCCAGGAAACGGCCGCACCGCTCGCGCACGGTCTCAACGTTCAGCCCCTCATAACTGGAGGCGGGGAAGCCCGTATAAATCCACAGGAAGGTGCAAATTTGATAATGGGTCTTCCCCGGCTTGCGCTGTGCAAGACCGGTTTCGGTCAGGAGAATGACTTCACCCGGAAAAAGATATTTCTCAATCCGGAAGCCGGTGTTCAGGAAAGCGCTTGTTTCAGATGCAACCGCCCAGGCCTCGTCGCTTCGCCCGAGGACAAGCGGCGTGTATCCCAAACGGTCCCTTGCCGCATAAAGCCCGTCTTTACTGAGCAGCAAAAGTGAAATGGACCCCTCGATGGCATCAAACATTTTTTCGATGCCGTCAATGATATCGTCGCCTTGATTGATCAGCTTCGCCACCAGTTCCACCGAATTCGCAGAGCCGTTGGTCACTTCGCTGAACGAAATGCCTTTCTTGAGGAGGTCCTCAACGAGTGCGTCTTTATTTTCAATCAAACCCGTCACCGCGATACAGAACGGTCCGAATTTGGAGCTCAAGTAGACTGGCTGCGCGTCCAAATCGCTGATGACCCCAATCCCTTTGTTCCCTTCCATGCGCTTGTGGTTTTCATCAAACTTGGACTTGAATTGAGTCTGGGAAATGCGGTGGATTTGGCGGGTGAAATCTTCGCCCAAAACCGCCATACCCCCATACTCCGTCCCAAGGTGGGAATGGTAGTCCGTGCCGTAAAAAAGAAGATCCGCGCAGGGACCCTTCGAGACGATGCCGAAAATGCCGCTCATGATTGGACCTCCCTCAACGTTAAACGACTTCCATGGTGGAAGGGGGCTTGGTGGCAATGTGATAGGTAACGCTCACCACGCCCGCGACCTCGGTGACAAGCCTTTCGGCAAGCTGTTCCAACAACTCATAAGAAAGATGCGTGGGTGTGGCAACCCTGGCATCCACGCTGTCCCAGCATCGAACCTCGATCTGAAATCCGAACTCCCTCTTCCCATCCCGCATGCCGGTAACTTTGTCCTCATGGAGAATCGCCATATATTGAAACGCATTGGCCTCGGACAAAATTTCTTCGACAATGGCGGTGGCGGCTCGAACGGTCGCGATCCTCTCCCGTGTTGCCTCCCCAATGACTCTCGCAGACAAGGCTGGCCCGGGGAAAGGCATCCGGTTGAATGTCGATTTCGGAAGGTCCAACGCCTCCGCCACTTTCCGCACCCCGTCTTTACGCAGCTGAATCAGAGGCTCTATGATTTTGTATCCGAAGGCCTCCTGAGGATCGATGCCCAGCTGCTCAAACACATTGTGCTGGCGCTCGATTCCCGCAACGGTTTCATCCACGTCGGTCAGAATCGTTCCCTGCAAAAGGAACTTTGCGCCGCTTTGCCTCACCAGTTTTCCAAAGACATCCTTATAAAAAGTTTGGGTGATTGCCTCCCTTTTTTCTTCGGGATCGGTAATGCCTTTCAGGGCGCTGAAAAACCGGTCCTGGGCGTCCACAATCTCCACCGTAACCCCCAGCGACTTAAACAAAGCGGCGACCTGTTCGGGTTCCCCCTTCCGCATCAACCCATTGTTGATGAAATAGCTCTTCAGCCTGTTCCCCAATGCCTTATGTCCGAGCATGGTCACCGTTGAAGAATCGACGCCGCCCGATAAGGCGTTGATGGCCAGGCCGTCTCCCACCATCGAAACAATCTCTTTGGTTTTTTCATCGATGAATGATTTGGAATTTAACGCTTTGGACGTGATTTCTTCGATTTTCACCATGGTACTCTCCTTATTGTTTCACAAGATGCGGCTGAGCGTTGCCCCGCACATACGCTTCCCTGTCCTTGTGGTAATCCTGAATGGATTTGACCGACGCCTCTTTTTTCTTGATCGCCTCGATCCCCTCGACGCTGGCCAGGGCCGCCGCCATGGTCGTGACATAGGGAATTTTATACTGAATCGCCATCATCCGGATATAGCTGTCATCGTAC
Organism: Candidatus Omnitrophota bacterium; assembly: GCA_043823025.1. Lineage (GTDB taxonomy): Bacteria > Omnitrophota > Gorgyraeia > JACQQV01 > JACQQV01 > JBDRBD01. The sequence continues at coordinate 3,290 of JBDRBD010000178.1, forward strand.
TGGCTGTTCTTTCCAACCGGCGTATTGATGATGAGCTGGATTTCATTGTTCTTGATGGCATCCGCAATATTGGGTCTCCCCTCATGCAGTTTTTTGATGTGAGCGGTTTCAATGCCCTTTCCCTTCAGATAGCGGTTGGTGTTTTCCGTGGTCAATAAGGTAAAGTGCAGTGCTTTCAGCCGCTGGGCAATGGAAACGGCCGCGCTTTTGTCATTGTCCGAAACGGTAAGCAGCACATTTCCTTCCTGCGGCAGTTTTGTCCGGGTCGCTTCCTGCGCCTTATAAAAAGCGAGGCCGAAGCTCTCCGCAATCCCCATGACCTCGCCGGTCGCCCTCATTTCCGGACCGAGGACGGGGTCCACTTCCGGAAACATGTTGAAGGGGAACACGGCCTCCTTCACCCCGACATAGGGAAGATCGTGTTTTTTGAGCTCGGGAAAATCTTTCAGCTTCTTTCCTAACACAAGCTGCGTGGCGATGCGGGCAATCGGAACCCCTGTGACTTTTGAGACAAAAGGGACCGTCCGTGAGGCCCTTGGGTTGGCCTCCAACACATAGATTTTATCGTTACAAATCGCGTACTGGAGATTGATGAGCCCTACGACCTGAAGCTCTCTGGCCATCTTCTCGGTATACGCTTCGATGGCCTTGAGGTGCTCCGGCTTAATGGTCCTCGGAGGAATCGTGCAGGCGGAATCTCCGGAGTGAATCCCCGCCTGTTCAATGTGTTCCATGACTGCGGCGACAAAAGTCTCTTTCCCGTCGCACAGCGCATCTACCTCCGCCTCGATCGCGTGCTCAAGGAACCGGTCGATCAGCATGGGGTATTCCGGGCTGATCTGGATGGCCTCCTGGGCATATTTGATCAAGGACGGCTCGTCATAAATGATTTCCATCCCCCTTCCGCCCAGCACAAAGGAAGGGCGCACCATGAGCGGATAACCGATCTGATTTGCAACGCGGAGTGCCTCTTTCAGAGAACGCGCCGTTCCTCCTTCCGTTTGAGGAATGTCCCATTCAATCATCTTCTCCCGGAAGTGCTCGCGGTCTTCGGCAAAATCGATACTTTCAGGGCTGGTTCCCAGGATGCGGACCCCGCATTCCTTCAACTCCTGGGCAATATTCAGAGGCGTCTGACCGCCAAACTGCACGATCACCCCTTCAGGCTTCTCTTTTTCATAGATGGCCAAAACATCTTCCACCGTCAGGGGTTCGAAATACAGAAGATTTGAAGTGTCGTAATCCGTCGAGACGGTCTCGGGGTTGCAGTTGACCATGACGGATTCGTACCCCATGTCCCGGAGGGCAAAGGCCGTATGAACACAGGTGTAGTCAAACTCAATTCCCTGGCCGATGCGGTTGGGACCGCTTCCCAGAATCATCACTTTCTTTTTGCCCGAAACAGGGACCGCATCCTTGCCCGGCTGATAGGTCGAATAATAATACGCGGCATTTTTGACGCCGCTCACCGGCACGGCTTCAAAGTGCGCAACCTTTCCGAGGGCGCATCTTCTTTTCCGGACATCGCCTTCTTTCACCTGGAACAGTCCCGCCAGATACTTATCCGCGAAGCCCCACTCCTTTGCCTGAATCAGCATCGCATCCGGAAGGGTGCCAAAGGAATAGGTCAGCATCTTTTCCTCAAAATCGACCAGCTCCTTCATTTCCTTGATAAAAAACCTTCCGATAAAGGTCAGCTGGTATAACTCCTCGACGGAAATCCCCTTCCGCAGCGCCTCATACATCAAGAAAACCCGCTCGCTGGAAGGCATCGCCAGGCGTTTCTTCAGCGCCTCAAGAGACAGGGTCTTGAAATCCTTTGCACCCCCTAAACCGTACCGCCCGTTTTCGAGGGAACGGATCGCTTTTTGAAGGGCCTCTTTGAAGGTCTTGCCGATACTCATCACCTCTCCGACCGCCTTCATCTGGGTGCCGAGGACATCCTGGGCCTGAGGAAATTTTTCAAAGGCCCATCGCGCAAACTTCACCACCACATAATCGCCGCTGGGTTCATATTTTTCAAGAGTCCCGCTGCGCCAGTAAGGGATTTCATCCAGCGTGACGCCGGCGGCAAGCTTCGTCGAAACGCGCGCGATCGGGAATCCGGTTGCCTTCGAGGCGAGTGCTGAGGAACGCGAGGTCCGGGGGTTAATCTCAATGGCCACGAGCCTGTCGTCCTTCAAATTGTGCGCAAATTGAATGTTCGTGCCGCCGACGACGCCGATCGCCTCGACAATCTTGTAGGAAAAGTCCTGCATCCGCTTCTGAAGCGCTTCCGGAACGGTCAGCATGGGCGCGACGCAGAAGCTGTCCCCGGTATGCACCCCCATCGCATCTACATTCTCGATGAAGCAGACGGTGATCTTCTGGTTTTTCTCGTCGCGCACCACCTCAAGCTCAAGCTCCTCCCATCCATAGACCGATTCCTCAATCAAAACCTGATGAATCATGCTGGCCGCCAGGCCTCGGGCAGCCACCGTCCTCAGTTCTTCCACATTGTAAACATGCCCGCCACCCCATCCTCCGAGCGTATACGCCGGCCGCACGACAACGGGGTATCCTAATTTCTCCGACACCTTCTCGGCCTCTTCCGCCGTATGACAGATCTCGGACTTCGGAACCGCGATGCCGAGGCTTTTCATGGTTTCCTTGAACGCAAGCCGGTCCTCCCCCCGCTCAATCGCATCCACCTGAACGCCGATGATTTTGACGTTGTACTTTTGCAGGACCCCCGCCTTATGGAGCGCCGAGGCGAGATTCAACCCGGTCTGTCCGCCTAAATTGGGGAGAAGGCCGTCCGGCCGCTCCTTCGCGATGATTTTTTCAAGCGTTTCGACGGTGAGCGGTTCGATGTAAATCTGGTCCGCCATGCCCGGATCGGTCATGATGGTCGCCGGGTTGGAGTTGACCAGGACGATCTGATATCCTTCCTCCCGCAGCGCCTTGCACGCCTGCGTTCCGGAATAATCGAATTCGCAGGCCTGACCGATGATGATCGGGCCGGATCCGATAATCAGTACTTTATGGATATCCTTTCGCCTTGGCATGACGTCTCCTTCCTGAAGAGTCTAAGACTCACTGAGGTTTCAAAATGTTCTCTGATATGAGAAAGCTAGCGGGGTATATCCGCCGTATTTTACTCGCTTTCAAGAACCCAGTCAAGAAAAATATAATCCATTGTAAATAAATGAGTTATGGAAGAATTAGGAAATCGGTTTGGAGGTTCTATTCGAACAGGCCAAAAATCAGGGGTAAGAAGACGGAACGGCATGAGTCTTATTGGAATTGGATATTGTCAGAAACAGTTTTCTGTGGTGGAATTAGCGGCGCAGTTGTTTTCGTTGTCCACGGAAGTGGTTCCGTCGTTTTCGGCGCTGTTGGCCCAGATCTCGCAGGTGTCTTTGTTAAGGTTCCAGCCCCTGCCCCACTGAATGCCCAAATCATCGAAATAGACCGTCCCGCGGGGAGCCGGCGAATGATAAAACTTAATCCAATTTCTCCTCGCCGGATTAATGTGGACTGCGACAGACGCCCAGGGGTTGACAGGAACGACCCCGGCTTCCATCACCTTGGGCGCAGTATTGTCCTGTGAATACGGCATGAGGTTTAGATAGGGACAGCCGTTGTCCGGCCAAACTCCTACTCCGGCGGCCCTCCCGTTAACGATTTCATTCGCGCGGTAATGGTGGATAGCTTCGCGCATGCCAGCCAGCGCGCCTTTCGTGGCGGCGTTTCTGGCCCGGATCTGGAGATTGGAGAAGACCGGGATCGCGACGGCGGCGAGGATGGCAAGGATCGTGATGACGATTACCAGTTCGATGAGGGTAAACCCTGTTAGGGACTGGGTCTCTGACGGGGTAAAGGCCTTATGGGTTCTCATGGGCACAGAATTATTATATCAGGTGTGCCCGAATAAAACGCCGTAAGAAGTGCGGGGGCGAGGACAATAATCCCTGAAGGACTACTTGAATATAATCAGGTTGGTCAGCGCCGCTCCCAAAAGTCCCGCCACTGTGGCCACGATCAATACCCAGCGCACTGTCGTGGTCACGCGGACAAAATGCTTCTGCATCTTGGTCTCGACGGCCCCGAGCTGTGTGCCGATCCGCTCAACAATTGCGGCAACGTTATCGGAAGAAGCTGTCAACTGCTTGGAGATCTTCTCCTTCATTTGGTTTTGTGTGCTCTCCAACTGGCTCTGGACATTTGCGTTCAGTTCAGAAATCCACCCCTGAATTTGGGCGCGCGTGCTCTCCAACTGGCTCTGGACGCCTGCTCCGAGATCAGAGGTTTTTCCTTCAATCAGGGTGTGGGTATTTTCCAGTTGACCTTGAAGCTCTGCTTTGAATTCGGACACCTTATCTTGGATGTTGCGCTGCCCTTCTTCCACCGTCCGCTGAACGCTTTCTTCAACTCCCGACAGGTGTTCCGAAACAGTCTGAATGTTATTCGCAAGCTCATCCGTTTTCAGCTTCAAGCGCTCTTCCGCCTCGGAGAGGTCCTTTCCGGCGGATTCCACCGTCTGCCGCGCCTGGTGGAGTGCCTGGGTGGCGTCTATCAAGCGTACCTTCAGCTCCTCTTCCATCCTTGCTCTTTCAGAGGCGCCGCCGACCACATTGGCAAGTTTGCGGATTGCCTCCTCGGCTTCTGAAATTTCCTTGGACCGTGGATCAGTGCGACCTTTTTCTTCCATCAATGCCTCCTATCGTTCACGATGCAAATTGAATGTTCTTTATCTCAGCCAACATGGCTTCCCTGGCCTTGGCGTCAACGGACGGCACGGCGTAAAAATACTTATGCAAAATTACTTTCATTCCGCAAAACTCAAAAATCCCTCTTTCCACGGTTGTTTTGATCCCCTCGATATACCCCTGCTTCTGATAGTCCTCCTCCATACCGCCTGTGGTATTAAAAATCATCACTTTCTTATCCGACAGGAGTCCTTCCAATCCCTTTTTCGTCACGCGGTAGGCAAAGCCGTAGGAAAATACCCGGTCGATATAACCCTTCAGAACCGCAGGCATGCCGAACCACCAGACCGGGTGAACGAAAATCAGAGTATCGGCTTTCCGGACGAAATCCTGTTCCGTCTGGATGTCCTGCGGCACAGCCCCCTGCGCCAGCTGCGTCAAATCGGCTGCGCTTAAGGCGGGGTTGAAGTTGAGCGAATACAGATCACGGATCCAGAATTCCTTTTTCTGACTTTTCAGCACCGTTTCGATTTGTTCCTTGACCGCATGGTTGAAACTCTTCGGATTCGGATGGGCATAAATCACCAAATATTGCATGGCCGCCTCCCTCCCCAAGCGCAGGACTTTTCTGCGGCTGGTTAAAAATTATTCTCCGTGATGGGGCCGCCGTTCACATTCGAGTTGGCCCAGATTTCACAAGTTGCGCGCTTATACACCCACCCTTGAGAAGGAGAACCTACAATGTCTCCTTTATTTGTACCGGCGGCTATTGTGATTACAACATGATTCTCTGCCCCTGCCGGAACAATTCCTCTTGCCCACGGATTATCGGGAATAATACCGTTCTCCATCACACAGGGCGTGCAATCGATTTGTTCGGGACTCTGCATCTGCCACTCAGGACATCCGTTCGCCGGGAAAACGCCTGGGGTTCCGGGCCGTCTGCCGCTGGTGATTTCATTCATCCGGTAGTGGGAGATGGCTTCGCGCATGCCAGCCAGCGCGCCTTTCGTGGCGGCGTTTCTGGCCCGGATCTGGAGATTGGAGAAGACCGGGATCGCGACAGCGGCGAGGATGGCGAGGATGGTGATGACAATCACCAGTTCGATAAGGGTAAACCCCGTTAGGGACTGGGTCTCTGACGGGGTAAAGGCGGCGGATTTATTCACATTCCACCCCCCAGCATCAACGAGAGATTATGCCGAGCATTCTCATTCTCAGGATTCATGCGAAGGGCCTTTCTGAGCGCTAACATCGCATTGTCCCTATCACCCAACATAATGTAGGCATAACCGAGTCCCCCAAAAAAGGCGTCTTCATCGGAAACCATCGCAATGGCCTTCTGATAGCCAAAAACCGCGGCCTGATAATTCCCTTCGATCGAGTCGACATTGGCTATCATATAAAGCATCCTTGCGGCTTTGTACCGGTCGCCTTCCGATGATGCAATATTCAAAGCCTGCTTTAAAAGTGCCTTTGCCTCTGAATAATGCCCCTTCTCTGCTTTTAGGATAGCTAAATTATTATAGATTTTCAAATTATAAAGTCGGTCAGGATGGGATTGTTTCAGTGCCTGATCGTACAAC
>JBDRBD010000179.1:0-4025 GCA_043823025.1 Candidatus Omnitrophota bacterium
GTATAGGTGCTCAGGAATACATAATGCACTGTATTTGTCCGTGATACGTAGATACAAATCATAATCGGATGCAATACAGTATTTGGTACTAAACACGCCCACCTCCCAGAGACAGGAACGTCTTATCATGACACTGGATGGAGAGGGTATGCCGCATCCTTCCATGGCAAGCGACTTGAAAGAAGGTGTCCAGCCGAATCTAGGTATTTCATCTATGACTTCGCCCAATTCGTTAATTCGCCATCCTCCACACGTTACAAGCGCAATTTCAGGGTTTGATTCTAATGCAGCGGTTTGTTTTTTGATTTTTTCAGGTTCCCATTCATCATCGTCATCGAGGAAAACAATGAATTCGCCACGCGCCTCTTTGAAGCCAAGATTTCTGGCATGGGAGAGACCTTTTCTTTTTTCAAAGAGATAACGGATACGGGCGTCTTTTTTTTGAAGCTGATGAACGAGCGGTTCCGTATCGTCCGTCGATCCATTATCTACAACAAGAAGTTCCCAATCAGAAAAGGTTTGTTTCAAAACGCACTCAATCGCCCGCTGTAGAAAGTGGGCTCGGTTATAGGTAGGGATAATAACGCTAACCTTCGGCATCAAATTCTCTTTCCTTTTGATCGATGGCAATCATTCTCGCAACCTTCAAAGCCTCTGTTGAGGAATCGGCCCAATGGGCTAACGTACAATCTTTCGTCCAAGTCCCGTAAAAACTTTTAACCTTTCCATAATTGTTATCCAGTATAATGTGAGGAATCCCTAACAGCAAACTTAGAATATGACCGTGTAATCGGTCTGTGATAACAACCTTCCCTTGACTTAGTAGCCGACACCCAATTCCTACTCGTTGGTGAGCTACCAAATTGTACGTCCATGATAGTGTCCGCCGGAGACCGCCGAGTTTCCTGGGATGTTCAGTCGCCTGTTTAAATAAAAACCTGGTGATTTGAAGAAATATCGGCATGGCTCCATCTGCCCAATCAACACATCTCCCTTCTGAACTACCCATAAAAGTTGCGCTTAAGGATTCTTCATCCTTTCTTAATAACCAAAGAATCTCCGAATCGGCAGGAGACGGTCGAGCCAGTGAGCCGAGCAGAAAAGCCATGTCAGGGCAAAGATACGTGGGTACTTTAAAGTCGTTTCGCGCAATTTCAAGGCTTCGCTTATCCCGAACCAAAAGGATTAAATCAGGATGTCGGCTAAACACAGCTTTTGTGCGGGACAGGTTTTCCGCTTTTTCAAACCAGATGGATTGAGGAAGCTGAACAATTCTATGCTTAGGGAACGCTGTGATGACGGCTTCACGAAGACGTTGGTGATTAGAATAGAGATCGCCCAAATTGCCACCGCCACTTAATAGAATAACGCCCCCGCTTCCAAGACTCCTCGCTAAGTGATCAAACGAACAAGTCTTCAATTCCGAGATGTATACAACTTTAATGTCATGTTGGCGCAACCAAGCAATCTCACCCAACCAAATGGCACTGTCACCGAAGTTCGAGTGATTAGGAAAATCAAGAAGCGCACATTTTGTACCCGGTGGGATAAGTGACAGAAGAATTTCGTCGATCTTTCTACATAGTAATGAAATCAGATTCTTTCCACTGATTGTCGACTTAGTATCGGTACAATTAGAAAAGTTGGGCATCAGATAAACCTCCTCAGCTCAAGCCGGACATCCCGATCGAGGAAAAAAACAGAGAAAAGATAAGACAAACCGGAAAGGCCCAATATCACGATAAACTCTGCCGTTGAAACAGGCGCAGGCACATGCGCCAAAAGCATTCTCCCCCTCGCCAGCGACCCAAAAACGAAAAGCATCAGACACGAGCCGATACAGGTAGGCTTTAAGGCCAAGAGAATCTCCCGCGGGGAAAGGCGAATGGCTTTCCGCACCCTGGCGGTAGCGATTGCAAAACTCGCTGCAGCGGAGACGAGCACCGCGCCCCCCACACCCGAAAGGCCCAGAAAAAGGGCTGCGGGAACGACGAGGAGAAAGAAAACCCCGGTCTGAACCGCGCTCACCCAAAAATCAATCCGCGACCTTCCCTGCGCGAGAAACACGGGCCCCATGGGGCCGATGAGCGCTTTTAAAATGCCCGCACAGGCGAGAATCCTGAGGACGGATCCCGCCGGCAGCCACCTCTCCCCGTACACGACGCTTAAAAACGTGGGGGCCGCCGCAAAAAGAAAGAGCCCGAAGGGAATCGCCATGAGGGAAATCATCTTGAAAGACTTGAGAAACGCCCGCTTGAGCATCTCCGTGTCCTCCTGAATTCTGGAAAAGACCGGAAAGAGTACCGCATGCATCCTTCCGGCCACGTAGTGGGACAGAAACGTCGCGAGGTTGAAGGCGATGGCATAAAAGCCCAGGGCACTCACGCCGAGAAATTTCCCGATGAGGATATTGTCGAGATTGTTCCTCAGGAAAACGAGGAGGCTGCCGAGAAACACAAACTTTCCGAAGTGGAACATCTCTTTGGCAATTCCGGCGTGAAAGCGGAAACGCGGCCGCCAAGCGGCAAAACGCCAGATCATCACCATATAAAGGAAGGTCTTGATCAGGTATGCATAGACAAGACTCCAAACTCCGAAACCGAGAACTGCAAAAACTACCGCCGCCACCGAATACACGACGCTTGAAGCCAACTCCGGAACGGCCTTTTTCCAGAAATGCAGTTGTTTCTGAACCAGGATGGCGGGGACCTGCGCCAGGCAACTTAAAACAAAGATGAATGAAAGCGCCCGGACAACAGGGGTGACCTGCGGATTGCTCAAGAAACTCGCCCCGTACGGCGCAAGCAAAAATAGCAGGATGAAGAGGACAAAACCAAAGACGGGTATCAGGAAAAACGCCGTGTCCGCTGCCTCCTCGACCTCCGTCTTTCTTCGTAAAAGCGCCGAATCAAACCCCAGACTTTTGAAGAGTCCGAAGCCGTCAATCATGACAAAGGCGAGGGCAAACAACCCGAAGTCCGCGGGAGATAAAAGCCGCGCCAAAATCACGGTGGTGACAAAGCTAATGGCTCTCTGCCCGAAACTCGAGGCAAAAACCCATTTCATCCCGGAAAGGGTCTTCTTGCGAAGGTCCCCGGTCTCGATTTCCGGCGGGGCTATCTTCTCCAGTTCTGGAATTGTTTCATCCAAGATATCCATCTGTCCCATTGATGCGGCCTCTTTTATCCCTCAGTTTTCGTGGAAATGCCAAAACTCAGGAGGAAGGAGGAGCGGCCAGCTTGTAAGGTGCGTAAGGACCGCCCTCAACGTACCGGTAGATGTATTCCGGAAGGTGATACTCGACATTGGTCATGACGTAGCCGAGAGTCCGGACGCGGGCGTGTTCCAAAAGGCGTAGCGCATGCTGAATGATTCCCCGCTGGGTGCGGCCGGCCTGGACCACCATGAAAATCCCGTCGTTCTGCGCCCCGAGGACGCTGGGGTCGGTCACGTTCATAATAGGAGGGCTGTCGAAAATGACGAGGTCGAATTTTCCGCGCAGCTCCTGAATCAGTTCGCGCATCCTGATGGAGCCGAGAAGTTCAGAAGGATTTTTTGGCGGTTTCCCGGCCGGTAAAACCGACAGATTTTTCACCCCGATATCCAAAAGGGCGCCGGAAAGTTCGATTCCGTCGGAAAGGTAATCCGAAAGACCGGCCTTCGGGTCAATCCCGAGAAGGCGGGTGAGGCTTCCTTTCCGGAGATCGCCGTCCACAAGCACCACCGATTTCGCATTCAAATCCCCGGCGAGCGCAAACGCCAGATTCGCGGCGGTCACGGTCTTCCCCTCGCCGTGAATGGCGCTCGTGACAACAAAGCTCTTCAGGTTCCGTTTCTGAATCATGGATTGGATGTTGGTCCGCAGGGTCTTATACTGCTCGGAAACCAGCGCCTCCGGGTCATGAAATGTCACGACGCGCGGGTCGATTTTCGAATCGACCTTTTGAGTCACCACGTATCCATGCCTGGCTTCCGCTTTTTTCTCAACGTGACTGAGCCGTTCCTCAGCCATTTTTTTCAGAATA
>JBDRBD010000180.1:0-4332 GCA_043823025.1 Candidatus Omnitrophota bacterium
GTCCCCAGCTGCCAGGCATGCTCACATTGGAGGGGAAATTCGCAGAGTATTTCCAACATGCCCTGCGCATCCTGCTTGTGAATGAACGCGATGCTCTGAAGAAGCCGTGCGCGAGCGTTCATCCCTCTCCTCTCAGAATTTTCCTCAAGCTCTCTTCGATAAAAATCTCTATTTCTCTTCCCGTCGGAAGACTGAGTGCCTCCGCCGCGATCTTCTGCGCCTCGCTCATCTTAACAGAGCGGATGACCCGCTTGATCTCAGGAATGTTGACGGGGCTGGTGGAAAAACCATCCAACCCAAGACCCAAAAGCACAGGGGCCAACCGGGGATCCCCCGCCATCTCGCCACACATCCCTACCCAGAGGTGATTCTGATGGGCAGTCTCAATAATATTTTTCACCAAACGCAGCACCGCCGGATGGGTCGGCTCATAAAGATAAGCAATCTTTTCGTTGGACCGGTCAATGGCCAACGCATATTGAATCAAATCATTGGTCCCGATGCTGAAAAACTTGACCTCCTTCGCCAAAAGGTCACAGGTCAACGCTGCAGAGGGGATTTCAATCATGGCGCCGATTTCAATGTTTTCATCAAAGGGAATATTCGCCCGACGGAGATCCTCCTGGACTTCCCTGAAAATCGCATTCGCCTGCTTCACCTCATCCACTCCCGAAATCATCGGGTACATCATTTTCAGCTTTCCATAGGCACTCGCTCGAAGAATAGCCCGCAGCTGAACTTTGAAAATATCGGGTCGGGCCAGACAAAACCGAATGGCGCGCCACCCCAGGAAGGGATTCATCTCGTTGGGGATTTCCAGCTGCGAGAGGTACTTGTCCCCTCCCAGATCGAGTGTCCGTATCACCACGGAGTGGGGGGAAACTTCCTGGAGAACCTTTCGGTAAGCTTCAAAATGCTCCTCTTCCGTCGGCAGATCGATACGGTTCATGTAGAAGAATTCGGTCCGGTAGAGACCAATCCCTTCGGCGCCATGTGCAATGACCGAAGGGATCTCGTGGGGGAGCTCGATGTTGGCGGAAAGCTCCACACGGAGACCGTCCAGCGTTTCCGCAGGCAGATCTTTCAGTCTGAGGAGACTTTGGGATGCTTCTTCAGCCCGCTTCTGCTCTTCTGCATATCGCCGAGTCGTTTCTTCGGTCGGGTTGATGATGACGAGGCCTTCGCGGCCATCGATGATGAGAAAATCTCCTTTTGTGACCTTCTGGGTTACCACCCCAAGACCCACCACCGCCGGGATCTCCAGTGATTTCGCCATGATGGCGGTATGAGAAGTCCGTCCGCCGACATCCGTCACAAAGCCCTTGACGTTTTGCCGATGCATGAGGGCGGTATCGGAAGGGGAAAGGTCATACGCCACCACGATGACCGGTTCTTTAAGATCCTGAAGTGCCTGGCGCTGCTTTCCCAAAAGATTTCGAAGAATTCTCCTTCCCACATCATCGATGTCGGCAATCCGCTCTTTCAGGTATTCATCCTCGATCTTTGAAAACGCCTTGACATATTTCGACAGGACGTCCATGAAGACGTACTCGGCGATGAGCCTCTCTTCCTTGATCCGCGTGATAACCTCTTCGATGAGGCTGCGGTCCTCGATCACCAGAAGGTGGGCGCTGAAAATTTCACCGTGCTCGCGGCCCATCTCTTCGGAAATCTTTTTCTGGATCCGGAGGACCTCGGAACGGGTCTGGATCAGAGCTTCTTCGAGGCGGACGACCTCTTTGGGGACTTCTTCCTCTGCAACCAATTCCTTTTGAATGCTGAACCCCTCGCTGTCCAGGAAGAAGGACTGCCCCATGGTGATCCCGGGTGCGGCAGGAATTCCTTTAAGAAATTCTTCTTTCTTCATGATGTTCTTTCCATTGCTGCCAGATCCTGAGATAACAGTTCGCTCAGTTCCTTCACGGCGCGTTCGGCATCCTGTCCAATGGCGGTTACTTCCACCTCAGACCCTTTTTCGCATCCGAGGAGCAAAACCCCCGTGATCGATTTCCCATTAACCCTCTCGCGCCCTTTGCGGAGAATAACCTCGGAACGAAATTTGTTCGCCAGCCTCACAAAAAGGGCGGCGGGCCGTACGTGGAGTCCCAGTTCATTCTGGATGACGACCGTCGTCCGTACCCATGCCCCCTTTTTTTTCGAACGTCCTGCAGGTGCCATGACTTAAGCTTGGCTCTCTTTGCGAATAATCGATAAAATTTCCTCGACGGTTTTGGCTTTTCGAAGCGTGTTTCTGAAAAATTTGTCCTTGAGTAATCGCGAAATCCGCGCCAGTGCCTTGAGATGAGGACCCGTTGAATCTTCCGGAGCCACCAATAAGAAGAAAAGATGCGCCTGTTCGCCGTCGAGCGAGTCAAAATCGACACCTTTCTGAGAAAGCCCGAATGCTGCAACCAGCTCCTTGGCGCCCTCCAGTTTGCCATGAGGGATCCCGATCCCCTGACCAATCCCGGTGGAACCGAGGGCCTCACGGTCCAGTAAGGCTTTAATCAGACGGCCCCGGTCCTTCGGGTCGATTTTTTTGGCCTCGATCAAAAGGTCCACCAGTTCTTCGATGACCCCTTTTTTGTCGGTCGCTTGAAGATTCGGAGAAATTGCTTTTTCACACAGAAAATCCATGATTTTCATAGAGCACTCCTTTTCAATGAGTCCAATGAGAAAAACGTCTCGCCCTGAAAAACAGTGGAACGTGTACAGTGAACAGTAAAAACAACGACTGTTCACTGTACAATTAACACTCAGTTGGAGCGGGAGACGGGACTTGGCGCCGAACTTGGGACCCCGAACCCAATTTCGGTCGGCCACCCGCCGCGTGGTTCGATAAATTCACCACCCTTCGAACACATTCGGCTACGCTCGGTGTTCGTCCTGAGCAGGGTCGAAGGACGAACCACCCTGAGCCACGTCGAAGGGCTGTCGTCCCTCGCTATTCGCTCGGGACTTTTCTCCCGCTGGGAGCGCGCGGCTCCCTTCAAGTCCAAAGTGCCACACAATGTAACAAACTGGAGCGGGAGACGGGACTTGAACCCGCGACCTCAACCTTGGCAAGGTTGCACTCTACCGCTGAGTTACTCCCGCGTAAAAGCGGCGTAAGGTGTTTGGTGTAAGGTGAAAAGTAAAATTTTTTGTTTTTTCTTACACCTTTCACCTTACACCTAACACTGATTTAATGCGAGGGACAGGAGTCGAACCTGCAATCCTTTCGGAACTGGCTCCTAAGGCCAGTGCGTATCCCAATTCCGCCACCCTCGCGAATAGGAACCGATCTCGCAAAACCGTGGGCCGTACAGGAATTGAACCTGTAGCCTTGGGATTAAGAGTCCCCTGCTCTGCCAATTGAGCTAACGGCCCTTAAAAGCAGTGCGTGGCGTAAGGCGTCTGGTGCGAAGTGTTATTATATCACTTCCTCCAGCAATAAGTCAACAAAGGGCGTTTTTGCTAACTCTTTTTAAAATAAAGAGTTATATTCGCCTCCTTTCACTCCGGAGGACCTTCTGAGTGTTATTGCTACGAAGCTCAAGACGAACGTGCTTGAGCGAAGTAGAATGGCGCGCCCGCCGAGACTTGAACTCGGAACCATTGGGTTCGAAGCCCACTACTCTATCCGATTGAGCTACGGGCGCGTCGCTTCGGCCTCCGCGTCCGCCAAAGATCGTTGGCGGACTGCTCGGCCTGCGCTCCCCATAGGGGAAACCGTGGGTTTCCCCTATATGGCGCTCGCGAATATATCCTAACATCAATCGCTCGCTGTCACCCCTTCCCTCTGTCTATCGATACACAATTTCTTAAGAAGGGACCTCTGACAAGATAACTATTGCAGAAATGAGTAAATGCTTGTCCTGATGAAATTGGGTGTTGCACAGTTCCGCCGCCCCGCCGTTACCGACGACTGCGCGTCTTCGACAAAAGTCTCAGGATTTCAAGATAAAGCCACACCAGGGTTACCAAGAGCCCGAACGCTGCGTACCATTCCATGTATTTGGGGAGACCCCGCGCGGCCCCCTGTTCAATGAAGTCGAAATCAAGCACTAAATTCAGTGCCGCAATGATCACGATAAAGAGACTGACCGCGATACCGAGCGGGCCGCTGTCGTGGATGAAAGGGATGCGGACGCCAAAGAAACCCATCGCCATGTCAACAAGATAGATAAGGCAGATGCCCCCTGTCGCAGCAAAGAGTCCGAGCTTGAAATTTTCGGTGGGCTTGATGAGACCTGACTTGTAGGCCAAAAGGAGACTAAAAAGGGTTCCAAAGGTGAGACCTACCGCCTGAATGACGATTCCGGGTAACTGACGTTCAAAAAAAGCGGAGAT
>JBDRBD010000181.1:0-9575 GCA_043823025.1 Candidatus Omnitrophota bacterium
TGTTGCAAGATGCCCTTCAGTTTTTTTCGCAACTTCCAGACCGCCAGGACCCGTTCCACGGGATTCAGATAGTCCAAAAGAAGGATTCCGTTGAGATGGTCTATCTCATGCTGAATGATTCGGGCGAAAAAGCCTTTGGCATCAAAATCGATGATTTCACCTTCCAAGTCCATTGCCCTGACATGAATTTTTTGGGCGCGCTTGACCTCGACTTCGAGCCCAGGAAGACTCAGACATCCCTCCGCCTCGACTTCTTTTCCCTCGGACTTTGAAATCTCCGGATTCATCAGCACCATGGGCCGGATCGCGGGGTCTATGTTTGAACCGTCCACGACAAACAGCCGTTTCGAAAGTCCGACCTGCGGTGCGGCAAGACCTATGCCTCCCTCTGCATACATCACCTCAAGCATTTCTTTCCCGAGCCGCCGGATTTCTTCGGTCACTTCCACAATGGATTCCCCCTCTTTCCGAAGAACTCCCGCTCCATAAGTGACCAGTGACAGTGTCTCCGCCATTCCGCTTTCTTTCCTCCCTAAAAGGTGTAACGACCTGCGATTTCCCGTCCTTCGTAAATCAGGGCCTCGCCGTATCCTACTTTCTTCGCCAATAGAACTGCCTGATTGAAATCTTTTCCCACTTCCTCCGGCGCATGGGCATCCGACCCGAACACGATCGGCACATCCCACCTCCGGCACACTTCCAAAATGGACTGTGACGGATAAATTTCCCGGATGGGCTTGCGAAGACCCGAGGTGTTGATTTCTACGGTTTTCCCTTCCTCCCTGAAAACACGCACGGTCTCTTCAATCTCGCGCCCCATCGCCGCCTTGGGCCGATGACCGAATTTCTTGACAACATCCGGATGGGCGATGATATCAAAAAAAGGGACCCGGGCAGACCGGCGCAACAGCGAGAAATATTCCCGGTAAACATGGTCTACGTCTTGCTCCTCCCAGCCCTCTATTTCCTCCGACATGTCAAACCCCCACCCTTCGATGAAATGCACGGATCCTATCACATAGTCCAAAGGATAAGCGCAGAGAAGTTCTTGGAGTTTTTTTTCGTAGCCGGGGATGAAGTCCGCTTCAACCCCCAGTTTGATCCGGAGCTGCGGATAGCGCTTTCGGAGGTGCTCCACCTCTGCCACATACTGGGGAAATTCCTCAGGGGGCATCGTGTAACGCGGATCGCGCTTATGCAAAAAGGGAAGGTGATCGCTGAACCCGATTTCCTTAAGGCCCAACGCCGCGGCCTGCTCAACGTATTCGGCCATCTCGCCTTCGGCATGCCCGCATCGCTTGGTGTGAAGATGGTAATCAATCATTCTTTTTCCTCGGAAAAGGAGAGCTTTCGCTGACAATGTGGACCGTGTGTTTCGGAATCTCCACGGTCACATCTCCGTAAATCTTCGCCTGACACCCCAGCCGCGACGCAAGCGTCATCCCGACTGCCGGTTCAACCCGGTCTGCTTCATCGTCCTGCATTTTGGAAAGATGGTCCATCCCCTCCCGAATGATCACATGGCAGGTGGTACAAACGCCGCTTCCGCCGCAAACATGCTCGAGGGGAATGCCGTTTTCAAGCGCCGAGTCCAGGACCGTCTTTCCTTGCTTCACCTTGAAGGCCTTCCCGCTGGGTAAAAACGTGATTTTGGGCACCTTTCTTAGGTCTCACTGACCGAACGGCCTTCTAGCGCCTTCTTGACCGCTTGGTCCATTAAAAGTTCAGCCAAACGTTTTGCCTGCTCCTCCGCCGCTTCAATATCCCTCAGAATCCTGACAGGGTCTTCCTCTTGCAAAGAACCTTTGAGAACTTCAAGCGCCGAAAGAATCTTGCGGCGTTCCTCATCCGTAATAAGATTTTTTCCCTGGACCAGCGCCCGCTCCGAGCCCCGGATGACCCTTTCCCCTTCGTGGCGCGCTTCGATGAGCTGGCGGGCGTGAATGTCTTCTTCTGCATGGTTAAACGAGGCATCCACCATTCGTTCCACTTCTTCTTCCGTCAGGCCATAAGAGGGCTTTACCTGGACTTCGCGCGTTTTTCCGGTGCGCCGGTCTTTGGCGGAAACATTCAGGATGCCGTTGGCGTCAATCAAAAATTGTACTTCGATCTGGGGGATCCCTGCCGGAAGCGGTTCCACGTTCAGATCAAATTCAGCAAGGCTCCGGTTGTCCTTCACCAGTTCCCGCTCTCCCTGATAGACCCGGATCGCCACTGCCGTCTGTCCATCAACAAACGTGGTGAATGTTTCGGTGGCGGAACAGGGAATCTTGGCATTGCGTTCGATGATCTTGCTCATGACGCCGCCGTACGTCTCAATCCCGACAGAAAGAGGCGTGACATCCAGAAGGAGCATGTCTTGAATGTTGCCCGCAAGGATATCGCCCTGGATCGCAGCGCCCAGCGCCACCACTTCATCGGGGTTCAGTTCGCAGTGAGGCTCTTTCCCGAAGAAACGCCGAACGCTTTCCTGGACCAGCGGGATCCGCGTCGAGCCTCCCACCAAAATCACTTCATCCACCCGCTCCTTCGGAACTCGGGCGTCCTTCAGGGATTGCGCAGAGAGCGTCAGCGTGGAAGCGACGAGATCCTCAATCAGCGACTCGAACTCGGTGCGCGTCCATTTCCTTTCAATCAGGCCCGAACTCCCTTCGATGGGAATGACCAGCGCGGCCTCCAGCTGGACGGAGAGCTTCTTCTTGACTTTTTCCGCCTCGACTCGCGCGGTTTCTCGCTGCGCAGGCGTGACGGAACGGAGTCTTCCTTTTTCCAGCGCCTCCGCGAGCGTCACCTGGGCCATCCGGTAATCAAAATCATCGCCGCCGAGGGTGGTGTTGCCGGCGGTCGCCAGGACCTCAAACAACCCATCCTGCACTTTCAAAATAGAAATGTCGAAGGTCCCGCCTCCGAGGTCATAAACAGCAACGATGCCGCGGTCTTTTTTCTCCATTCCATAGGCCAGACTCGCAGCCGTCGGTTCGTTCAGGATGCGCACCACTTCCCAGCCCGCAATCTTCCCGGCGTCCTTCGTCGCCTGCCTTTGGCTGTCGTTGAAATAGGCGGGGACGGTGATGACGGCGCGCTCCAGCGGTTCCTTGAGATACTGTTCGCCCAGACGTTTCAGTTCCTTCAGAATCATTGCTGAAATCTCCGGCGGCGTATAGGGTTTCTTGCCCACATCAAAACGAACCACCGCACCGCTCTCCGGCGCAAGGCGATAAGCAACCTTTTCGAACTCGCTGCGAAGTTCTTCGGTGCCGCGTCCCATGAACCGTTTGACCGAATAAACCGTCTGGGAGGCGTGCGTGAGGCGCTTTTTGCGGGCCGCATCTCCGACCGAGGGGCGACCTTCCTCATCAAAGGAAACCACTGAGGGAATCAGCGCTTCCCCTTGGGGGTCCGGAATGCAAAAAGGCCGGCCCTCTTTCATGGCGGCAATGAGACTGAACGTTGTTCCTAAATCAATTCCACAAATTCTATCCATCTTCATCGTATCTTGTTGCTAGTCGTCCCTCGACTTCGCTCGGGACTCCCTTCGGTCGCTGGTCGCTGGTTTCTGGTCTCTCATTCACGCATTCTCGCACCCACGCATTCTCGCATTCTCTACTTATGCGCTAAACGAAATACCGCACCCGCAGCTTTTCTTGGCATTCGGATTGTAGAATTGGAATCCGGAGCCCGTCAAGCTCGACACGTAGTCCAGCTGCGTCCCATTAAGGTAAATATAACTTTTTTTATCGACGATGACCGCAATCCCGCTCGCTTCGAATGCTTTGTCCCTTTCAGGGTGAGGAGGATTTTCCTCAACGGCAAGGTGATACGTGAGCCCGGCGCACCCGCCTCCTTTCACCGCCATCCGGATGGCGGCGTTCGGCTTGTTTTCCTTCTCAAGAAACTGTTTGAGCTGTTGTGCGGCCTTTTCAGTGACGGTAATCATGCGGCACCTCCTGCAGACCTCTCGGGAGCCTCATGCGGCTTTTCTGGCGTTTCTCCGGAAGCCCTCTTCCGGTAATCCTCAATCGCAGCCTTGATGGCATCTTCGGCAAGTACTGAACAGTGAATTTTTACCGGCGGCAAGGACAGTTCCTTCATGAGATCGGTATTCTTGATCTGAAAGGCCTCCTCAATCGTTCTTCCTTTCATCATCTCGGTGGCAAGACTCGATGAGGCGATGGCGCTTCCGCAACCAAACGTTTTAAAGCGCGCCTCCACGATCCGGCCGTCCTCTACTTTAATCTGGAGCTTCATTACGTCGCCGCATTCCGGAGCGCCGACGATGCCGGTTCCGACGTTTTTCTCGCTTTTGTCGAAACTCCCGATGTTGCGCGGATTGTTGAAATGATCAATCACTTTGTCCGAATACGCCATCTTATCTTTGCTCCCAAATGTCCCAATAAGTAATGACAAATACCAAAACCCGTCGTTTGTTTTGAAATTTGTCATTTGACATCTGAATTTGTTTTGTCATTTGAATTTTGTCATTTGTCATTGTTTTGTCGTGTGTTTTTTAAGTCGATACTTTCCTTGGCTGCTTCATAAAGCGGGGACATGTCCCGAAGACGCGAAACGGTTTCCGTCACCCGCTTCATGGTAAAGTCAATCTCCTCTTCCGTGTTGAAACGGCCGATACTGAAACGGATGGAGGTGTGCGCCCTTCCGGCATCCAGCCCCAGTGCCATGAGAATGTAAGAGGGTTCGAGCGTCGCCGTCGTGCAGGCGGAACCCGATGAAAGCGCAACGTCGCGAATCCCCATCAAAATCGATTCCCCTTCAGCGAAGAGAAAGCTCATGTTGAGAATGTGGGGAAGGCGCTGGGTCGGATGCCCATTGAGCTGAATGTGACTCAGCGACGCTTCAAGGCCCTGACGCAGTCTCTCGTTCAGTTTCCACAATCTCTTCCGTTCTTGATCCATCTCTTGATGCGCAATCTCACACGCCTTCCCAAACCCCACGATGGCCGGAACATCGAGTGTCCCCGAACGCATCCCCCGTTCAGCGCCTCCTCCATCGATGAGGGGGGAAAGACGGACACGCGGATTCTTCTTCCGGACATAAAGAGCTCCCACGCCCTTGGGCCCATAAATCTTGTGCGCGGAAAACGCCGCAAGGTCAATCCCCATAGCCTGAACATCGATTGGAATATACCCCTGAGAGGCCGCGAGATCGCAGAAAAAGAACACTCCCTTTTCTTTGGCGAGTTTCCCGATTTCCGCCACAGGGTGGAGGGTCCCGATTTCATGATTCCCCAACATGAAAGCGACCAGAATCGTCTGATCCGTCATCTCCTTCTCGAGCGCTTCCGGATCCGCGACGCCGTACCGGTCCACCGGAAGATACGTCACCCGAAACCCGCCCCGCTCCATGCGGCGGGCTACCTCGATGACAGCGCGGTATTCTGTCGCACCCACAATCAAATGGTTCCCCTTCTCGCGGTATATCTCGCAGAGTCCCTTCAAGGCGAGGTTGATGGATTCAGTTCCCCCGGAGGTAAAAACAATTTCCTTCGGATCCGCGTTGATCAAACCGGCAATGTGTGTGCGCGCCTCTTCGGCCTTCTCCTCCGCCTTCCAACCAAAAGGATGGCTCCGGCTGGCCGCATTGCCATAGACTTCATCAAAACAGGGGAGCATCACTTCAATGACCCTGGGGTCCGCGCGCGTCGTCGATGCATTGTCCATATAAATCGGGAGCTTCATGCCATCACCTCATGCCCGTTTTTCGCAGCACTTCTTGAAGAACTTCGCCCCCGATTCGCAATTTTCCTTAAATGCTCCCGGACCTCGTTTTCCTCCCGAATCAGAAGTCCCAGATTTGCTTCTTTGAGAAGCTCATTCACGGTCTTATAAAGTTTGAACCAAAGTTCCCGCAATCCGCAGGCATGGGGATCCGAGTAAATGCACTTGCTCTCTCCTTCTGTAAATCGACGGCAGGCCACTTCAAAGCTTTCCCCCTCCAGCGCCAAAACAATCTGATAGGCCGTGATTTTCTGGGGAGATTTTGCCAATCGAAAGCCCCCTTTTGCACCGCGGCGGCTTTCGATGACGCCTGCGCGCAGAAGTTCCCATAACAGTTTCTGCACATACTCTTCGGGGAGGTGCTCCGCCTCCGCAATCTCATGGGTTGTCATCGGTTCGCCGGCGGGATAATTCCTGGCCAGACGAATGGCAAGCCGAAGTCCGTATTCCCCTTTATTGGTAATTCTCATGGTGAAGACCCTCTCAGGCATTTATAATCCAGACTAATATTATCTGGTTTATAAAGTGTATCATACCAGGTAGATTTTGTCAAGTATCTTCGCCGCGGCGGGAAATAAGGAAGTTCGCATAACACCTTGTTTTTGATGGGGTTAAACTAGTGCAGGAAAAACGAAAAATAAAAATGCACTTTATTCAAGAAGATATTTCAGGAAAAGGATGTCCAAATTCTGGAAGGTGCCGATTTTTCCGCCATAGGCGGCCTGAAACGCTTTTTCAGCATCGCCCGTTTCAAGAAGTTGTTTTGTGAATTCCGCAAACTTGTTGCGGCCGTGCTGTGTGATTAGATATTCCACCAGTTTCTCGGCTTCCGTATAGAAAATGATGCGGTCTTTGATGTCCGCCGGATACAAATTGTACTGAACCAGTTTGGAAGGAACAATATGAAAACCCTTGGAGGCCGCTTCCAGCATCAGTTCCTCGCTGATTCCGATGATCCCCCCTTCATAATTGGCGAATCCTTCGTTGAACCAAAGTGGAATTTTCCTCCCCGCCGCAAGATCCTCGAGCAAAATGTGCGCCAGCTCATGGGGGAATGCCAACTTCAGATAGGGAATTGAGTCGGAACAGAGGAAAATTTCCCGAGTCTTTGCCCCGACCGTAAAACCGCCGGTCAACTCCGTGACTACACCGAGCTTTTGCAGAAAACTTTTCCATTCGGAAGGGTCTTTGAGGACATAGACCGTGAATTTCTTCCTCCAGTACTGCCGTTTCGGGATGCGAAGATCGTCCAGGATTTTTTCCAGATGGTACTCTGCCTTGTCCGAAATCGCCCGCCCCTGCTCAAGTTCCTGATAGTACACCACGAAATGCTCCGATTTCCGGACTTTCCACTTCCCTTTGATTTCCGAAAAGAGGAGCTGATTTTCTTTTGTCGGCGTCAACGGAGGGCTGTTCGGAACGCGGTAAAGAGAAGATGCCAGGACCGACGGGGTCAGGATTTTTGATGTTGCGCCGGAGAGAACTTCTTGTGCCCCCTCAAAAGGTCTTTCGGGCTCGGGAGGAACCGGAGAGAGTTTTTCCCACTCAGCGCGAAGGGCTTTATGTTCCTCTTCGGAGCCATAACTGACGCTTGCGACATCCTCTTTTGATAAGGTCACCGTGGAGCTTTTGTCAAACTGCAACGTAACTTCTTTTTCGCTCTCTTGTGAAATGATCCCGAAAACTTTGCTTCCATTTTTGAGGACGAGCGTATCGGCTGAAAGGGGGGTCGTGAAGATGAGAAGGATGAGAAGCGCAGTTAGTGATTGGGGGCTGGCGAACAGTTTAAGTTTCTGTTTGTCGCTCGTCGCTAGTCGTCCCTCGACTTTGTTCGGGACTCCCTTGGTTCGACTTGGCTCACCACAAGTCGGTCGCTGGTTACTCATTCTCTCACACACCCATTCTCTCATTCTCATGTTCTGGTTTCTGGATGCTTCCCTGCCAAGACCTCCACAAGCCGTGCAATAACTTCCCCTGTCACCCGATCCGGCGTTGAAGCACCTGAGGTTACACCGATCGCCAGGGGTCCTGTTTTTGCCCAGCCGCGCTTCACGGTGATTTCCTTCTTCCCGACGCTTTTGTGGCGAATGGCCTCGCGGGAGAGAATACAACTTGCATCCTCAATGTGATAGGCAGATATCTTGGAAGCAGCGATTTCGTGGAGGTGGCTCGTATTGGAACTGTTGAATCCACCGACCACAATCACGAGATCCACACCTTCCTCCAGAAGACGGAGAACCGCCTCCTGCCTTTCCTGGGTGGCGCTGCAAATGGTATCAAATGAGCGGAAATGCAGTGCTAACGCCTCCAGTCCGTATTTCTGCGCCATCGTCTCGCCAAAACGTTTTGCGACGGCGAGCGATTCGCTGGAAAGCATGGTGGTTTGATTGGCGCACCCAACTTTTTCGAGGTCTCTGTCGGGGTCGAAGCCAGGAGAAGCCACCCGGCCGAATTTCTCAAGAAAACGCGCTTTGGAAGCACCCTTCAGAATATAGGCGCAAACTTCCTCGGCCTCGCTTAAATCCGAAAGAACCAGAAACTTCCCTCCGGGAAAGGAGGCGGCCCTGGAACAGGTGGCCCGCGTCTCTTCATGGTCGAATTTTCCGTGGACAATCGCGGTAAAGCCGTCTTTCGCATACTGCTCGACGCGTCGCCAGACCTGGACCACGGACCCGCAGGTGGTATCCACCAGAATACATCTTTTGGCCTTCAGCATTTCCAAGTCCGCCACCGGCACCCCAAAGGCGGGGATCAGGACTACGTCCTCCGGCCTGACGCCCTCATACCGTCCGCCGCTTAAAAAAGAAATGCCCATTTCTTTAAGGTAATGGTTGACGCGGGGATTGTGAATGATTTCGCTGGTGAGATAGATTTTCCGGTCGGGGAATTTAAGGCGGGTTTCGTAGGCGTAGGCGACTGCCTGATCGACCCCGTAGCAAAAACCGAACTCCTGCGCCAGCCGGATCGTGAGGTCCCCGGCGCGGTAAGTATACCGCTCCGCCTTCAGTTTTTCAATGAGTGGGCTGTGGTAATCTCCGACCAGCTCGCCCTTGATTTCGTCTTTCAAGTTAAAGCCGCGCTTATAGTAAGCTGCCTCATTTTCAGGAGTTGCCATTGCCTCTTTGCCCCTAAGAGGATTGTAACAGCTTCGGGGGGGGTCTTCAATCTAAATGCTGTGGTGGGTAGGGGGCAAATGATGAGGCAACTTTACCGGTCCCGCCTTGGTCCCGCCGTCTCGGGATTGGGTGTCGCTGGTCGTCACGGCAAGTTTCTGAAGATCAACGATGCTTTCTCCAAGAACTCCCTGGACATCAAAAGGCAGGTTTCTGATAGCGCCTGATAAAATGGGGATTGTTTCCTGAATAAGTCGCGTGAGCGACGCCTGCCAAACCACCTGCTCATCTCCTTGGGCGGTGCGATACGCCTCATATCCCAAAAGAAGCAGCATCACCTTCATCTCAACATCAGGAAGATGGAAGGGGCCGATCTGCCTAAGGGTGTCGCGAGACGGATTCTCTTCTTTCTGGCGCTTGATCCCCTCGCGATACGCAGCAAGAATATCGTTACGCAGGCCGATGATCCTTGAGATCGCTCCCGAAAAATATTCGTTGATTTGATCCTCTCCTTCTCCTAGCCGTTGTAGATCTTCCTGGTAATCGTGGTCTTTTTGCTTTAATACACGTGATGCGATGACAAAGATCCTTTGGATCTCGTTCGCCCCTTCATAGATCTCCGTGGCCTTTGCGTCTCTATAGCGCATGGCGAGCCGATGTACCATCTCCCGATCCGCCCCAAGATTCTGCACCATCCCATAGACTTCTCCTGCGAAATACCTTGCCA
>JBDRBD010000182.1:0-2534 GCA_043823025.1 Candidatus Omnitrophota bacterium
TGTAAAATTTTTCGTACATTTTTGACCCCCCTAAAACTTGCGCTAGAGAATGCGCTTTGGTTTTTCTCATTCTCGCATTCTCTCATTCTCGCATCATCGAATCTACTTCCCCCTGATATACGCCAAGGTTCCTGTAAAAACTGCCGCGCACGAACGCGCGAAGACCGGAATCCCAAAGAAGCGTCTCCGCCTTTTCTGTTCGTCAATCTCTTCCTGCGTCGTAATCTTTGAAATAGCGCCTAATACCGGCCCCGAAAGAAAAGCGCTTGCCTCATCAACGCTTACGAAAGAACGGTCAAAGAATTCGAGGAAAAAGATGATTCCGAGCCCGATCATTCCGCCGGCAAAAAGTCCCAGGAGTGCCGTCAGGATTTTGTTCGGCTTGATGGGCTTCAGGGGAAAGCGTGCCGGGTCCAACACGCGGTACCGCGTTCCTTCCCTGGAGGCCTCAAGGCGCCGTGTGATTTTGGCGGTCTCCAGCCGGTTGAGAAGCAGGTTGTAAATCCTCTCATTCACCGCAAGGTCGCGGGCCATGGGAGAAACATTCGTTCCAATCGCGCTGACCGTGTCCAAGAGGAGAAGATTATACAGGTCTTCGTTCGGAAGCCCTGCCGTGGCACCCGGGGCAGACGAATCAAAGGCCTTCGGATCATTCTGAATCCGCATAATCTCTTCCTGGATTTTGCTGACGATGGGGTTGGCGGGGGGCGGGGTGCTTCTGATCTCAAATTCACCTGTCTCGATTTCCCCTTTGACGTTAGCGAGTTCGGCGCGGAGCTCTTTCACGCGCGGATGGAGCTCTGTGGAGTCCACAAGAAGCCGCTTCAGCTCGTCCTCTTTCGCCGCCAGCTCGGATTCCTTGATTTTCCGTTTATAGACCTGGAGCTGGTCGTTGATGAACTCAATCGCGGTCTCCGTCTCCCGGTTCTGCATCTCGATATTTTCCTCGATGAAAATATCGGTGACGGTTTTGACAATCTGCTGGGTAATCCGCGGATCACTGCTCTGGTAGCTGATCCGGATCAGGTTCGGCCCGCGGAGCGTCACGTGAATATCCCTCCGCAGCTTCAGAATCAGCCCTTCAAAGTTGAGCTGGGAGTTGACCCCCACCGCCAGATTGAGCCGCTTGCTCAACTGCACGATGCGGTCCCAGCTCAGAATCTGCTCCCGAAGGGTGGCGAGGCGGTCCCGAAGACTTGTGGAGACGGCCAGGCCCTGGATTAATGGATTGAGGACCCTTCCTTCCTCCACCAAAATGACCGTCGAAGACTCGTAGGTTTTAGACATCGTGAATCCGGCCACAGTTCCTGCCAGAAGCCCGAGAAGGAGCGGGATGATAAAGAGGTGCTTGCGGCGGAAAAACATTTTGACATAGTGAATGGGCGATCTCTGAACGTGCGTTTCCTGTTCCATGATTTTATCTCCTTGCTGCATTATTTACTGCCGGTACCGATCGCCGGTGCCGAGACGGTAGAATGAACTTTCGGCTCCTGCTGCGGCCTGAACGGGCTGCGCCACCGGTGCGATTTTCCGCATGAATTTGGTCACGAGCGTCGCGGGGACATACAGGACATCGCCCGGCTTCATCATGGTGTTCTGCCGCAAATCCCCCTTGTAGAGAATTTTGTCCAAATTGATTTTAATCGTCTTGGGTTTCCCTTTTTCATCCGGGGTAATGAGCTTGGACTTCCCGGCGGAAGCCGAAAGGAGCGGGAGTCCCGCCTGGACGACGGCCTCTCGAATCGGGATTTCATCCGCCCACATGTAGTACTTTCCGGGTCTCCCGACTTCCCCGATGACATAGAAAACCTTGCTCCGGTATTCAACAATCGTGACCTCCACCGCCGGATCCACCAAATACGACGAGAGGATTTTGGTAAGTTTGTCTTTGATTTCCGTCTTGGTCATACTGCTCACAAAAATATCCCCGACGTACTTATACTGAATCTTTCCTTCGGAGTTGATGCCGTACGTTCCGCTGAACTCCGGATGGCGTCTCACGTCGATCATGATGACATCGTCCACCCCGAGCGTGTATTTTACCGGTATTTCGCCTTTCAACGCGGGCGATTCCCCGATTAACGATAAATCCGGTGCGATTCCTTCTCCCGGAAGCGGGATGCCCATCACGGCCGGCAGCTCTTCCCCGGCTGCTTCCCTGGCTTCGGCCGTCTGGTCCGCGGCGGAGGCCGGTTCTGAAGCAACGGGCTCGGCAGGCTCCGGTTCCGAAATAGGAATTTCAACGACAGCGGGCTTCTCTGCCGGTGCATTTCCCGCTTCTTCCTCAACCGCCATTGCGGTCGCTGATAAACAAAGTAAAAAACCAATGGTACCGATCATAATCCATTTTCTTTTGGTCATTTGTGAAAATCCTCCCATATCCGTTTTTTATTCGTAAATGGTTTCGTAAAAGTTTTTGATGACCGCAAGGTCGTCTTCTTCATAAAACCGCCAACCCCGCCAATCGCGCTTTGACTTTTTGATCTTACCTGCCTTCTCCCATCGCATGAGTGTCTTTGGAGTAATGCCGACTT
>JBDRBD010000183.1:0-7336 GCA_043823025.1 Candidatus Omnitrophota bacterium
AAAATTGGAAAAACACAAGGTAAGAAGCGTCAGGACCCGAAAAAAAGCCTCTTGGCAGTAATGCAGCACGAAAAATTCGTTCACCTTCATCTCCACACCCAATACAGTCTTCTCGACGGAGCTTGCTTCATACCAAAGCTCATGGAGACGGCCAGGGAGTATCGGATGCCGGCCATCGCCATGACCGACCATGGGAATCTTTTCGGAACCATCGAATTCTATGACGAGGCGATGAAGTACGGCATCAAGCCCATCATCGGATGCGAGGTGTATGTAGCCCCCTCCGACCGGCGGGAACGGGTGACCCATCCGCTCCATGGTTCCTCATCCCATCTTGTGCTTCTGGCGAAGGACGAAACCGGATACCGCCATCTCATGAAGCTGGTCAGCATCGCCTACCTTGAAGGGTTTTACTATAAGCCCAGGATCGACAAGGAGATTTTGCGTGAGCATGCCGGAGGCCTGATCGGATTGACCAGCTGCCTCAAAGGAGAAGTGTCGCGGCTTCTTTCGGCGGGACAATGGGACAAGGCGAAGGAAGCGACCGCCTTTTACAAAGAACTTTTCGGGCCCGGAAATTTTTATCTGGAACTCCAGTACCACCGTCTTCCTGAGCAGGCCAAGGTCAACGAGCTTCTGATTCGATTGGGCCGGGAGCTGGATCTCCCGCTCTGCGCCACCAACGACGTCCATTATATGGACCGGAAAGCCGCCAAGGCCCATGACGCACTTCTGTGCATCCAGACCCAGACAACGCTCGATGACCCTCACCGCATGCGTTATGTCACCCCCGAGTTCTATTTCAAGAGTCCTCAGGAAATGATTCAGATGTTCAAGGACGTCCCCGAGGCCATCCGCAACACCGTTGCCATCGCCGAAAAGTGCAATCTTGAATTTGATTTCACCAAGATGCATCTTCCGTCCTACCAGCCGCCGGAGGGGAAAAGCGGAGAAGATTTTCTGCGGGAGCTCTGCGAGGAAGGGCTCAAGCGCCGCTACCCGTCGGTCGCAAAAAAACTGATCGACCGGCTGGAGCAGGAGCTTTCGGTCATCAAGGCCGCCGGCTTCATCAGCTATTTTCTTGTCACCTGGGATTTCGTGCATTACGCGAAGGCAAAAGGAATTCCGGTAGGCCCCGGGCGCGGCTCTGTGGCGGGAAGCCTGACCAGTTATGCATTGGGAATTACGGACATCGACCCTCTAAGATATGATCTCC
Organism: Candidatus Omnitrophota bacterium; assembly: GCA_043823025.1. Taxonomy (GTDB): domain Bacteria; phylum Omnitrophota; class Gorgyraeia; order JACQQV01; family JACQQV01; genus JBDRBD01. The sequence goes on from JBDRBD010000183.1 coordinate 1,217, forward strand.
TGTTTGAGCGTTTTTTGAATCCGGACCGCGTGAGCCTGCCGGACATCGACATTGATTTCTGTTATGAACGGCGCGGCGAAGTCATCGACTATGTGACGCAGAAGTATGGTTCCCAGAATGTCGCGCAGATTATCACCTTTGGGACCATGCAGGCGCGGGCAGTCATCCGGGACGTGGGCCGGGTGATGAACATGCCTTATCCCGAAGTGGACCGCATCGCAAAGTTGATTCCGAATGAGTTGAATATCACCCTGAAGGATGCCATTGTGCAGGAAGTTGAACTGAAGAAACTGATTACAACAGATGCCAAAGTCGGTGAACTCATAGAAACGTCTCTTTCCCTGGAGGGACTGACGCGCCATGCCTCCACGCATGCCGCAGGGGTGGTGATTTCCGATCGGCCACTGACTGAATACATGCCGCTTTTCAAGTCGAGCGAAGACCAGGTGACCACCGGTTATGACATGAAGTCGGTGGAGAAAATCGGGCTTCTCAAAATCGATTTTCTGGGACTGCGAACGTTGACGGTGATCGAGGAGACGCTGAAGCTCATCGAAGCGCATTCGGGCGTGAAAATAAACTTGGCTGCGCTTCCTGAAGACGATTCTCTCACGTACCGTCTTTTGTCCAATGCGGAAACCATCGGCGTGTTTCAGCTTGAAAGTTCGGGGATGCGGGATCTTTTGAAAAAGATGGGCCCTTCCTGTTTCGAAGACATCATAGCGCTTCTGGCGCTTTTCCGTCCAGGCCCCATCGGAAGCGGTATGGTGGACGATTTCATTTCCCGGAAGCACGACTCCTCCCTCATCCGGTATGATGATCCGAGACTTGAGCCGATTTTGAAGGAGACGTACGGCGTGATCGTCTACCAGGAGCAGGTAATGCGCATTGCCAGTACGCTGGGCGGGTTTACCCTCAGCCAAGCGGACTCGCTCCGCCGCGGCATGGCCAAGAAAGAGCCGGAAATCATGGAGCGGCTGCGGCGGGACTTCCTCGAGGGCGCTGTCAAAAGCGGCACGCCGAAACGGATGGCCGAAAAAGTATTCAACCTCATCGAATATTTCTCCGGTTACGGATTCAACAAAAGCCACTCCGCAGCCTATGCGATGATTTCCTACCAAACGGCGTATCTGAAGGCGCATGATCCTGTTGAATTCATGACGGCACTGCTCACCAGCGAAAAAGATAACACGGACAAGATTGTTCAATATACCGCAGAAGCGGCGCGGATGGGAATTCGGATCCTTCCGCCGTCGGTGAACGAAAGCTGCGCCAAGTTTACCAAGACCCAGGAAAAAACCATCCGGTTTGGTTTGTCGGCGGTGAAAAACGTGGGGCTGGGGGCGATCGAATCGATTCTTAAAGCCAGGGACGCGCAAGGTCCCTTCCAGTCACTTCTCGATTTCTGTGAGCGGGTGGACATGCGGCTGGTGAACCGGAAAGTCATTGAGAGCCTGATTAAATGCGGCGCTTTCGATGACCTTCACTTCTACCGTTCGCAGCTTTTTGCCATGCTGGATCAGACGCTGGAAGCCGCTGCCCAACACCAGCGGGACCGGCAGGGAGGACAGCTTTCTTTCTTTGATACCCTCGGAGAAGGCCGATTCGGAAAAGAAGCCCTTTCGACGCCTGCGCTGAAGGAGTGGCCCGAAAGCCAGCGTCTGGCGTTCGAACGGGAACTCCTTGGTTTTTATGTGACCGGCCATCCGTTGGCGCGCTATGAGACGATGCTTCAAACGTACAGCACGCCGACAGGCTCGCTTCGTTCCAGCCAGGACAATGAAATGATTTGCGTCGGAGGCCTGATTGAAAAAGTGAAACTGACGACGACAAAAAGACTTGGGGAAAAAATGGCCATCCTTTCTCTTGAAGATCTCCAAGGCTCCGTCGAAGTCATTGTTTTTCCAAGTACTTTTGCGAAGACCTATTCACTCATTAAGGAAGGCGGCATCGTTTTTGTGAAAGGCCGCGTCAATCTTAAAGAAGAAGTTCCCAAGGTGATTGCGGAAGAAATCATTCTTGCGGAAGAGGCCAGACAAAAACTCACCTCGAGCATCATCCTGAACCTTGACACCGCAACGCTTGAAGAAACTCGCGTGAAGCAAATCCGTGAACTTCTCATGCGTCATCCCGGACAAACCCCCATCTATTTGAATTTTAAGTCCCCAGACAGTCGAGACTTAAGAGTTTTGGTGAATCAATCACTCTATGTTCTCCCTAACGCCGATTTCGAATCTGATGTGGAACGTATTGCAGGAAAAGGGGTTATGGAATTCAGGAGTCAGTATGGGTCCAGAAAAAACAATTTCACCGAATCAAAAAAACCTTGACAAAAGAGGGGAGGCTGTGGTATAGTAACCTATATCCTGTAACGAGTTACGAAATCAGGCGAGGTTACTATGATTGATAGAGACGTTGAAGAGAAGATTAAAAAGACCAAGGAATTCATGGAACTTTGGATGAAGTTCCATACCCTCTACAAAGAAGCCCTCAAAAAAGAATCGATTACCCCGCAGGACGAAGAAATCTTTCTGGAAACAAAAAGTCTCATCGCCAGAAAATATCAGGCGCTCACGGATCTTTTAAAAGAATTCTCCTCGATGGAAGAAAAGCCGTTCGATGTCATTTCGCAAGTGCTTTCACTTCAAGGAGTCTCGGCGTTTTCGGATATTCAGCTTGGTGAAATCGAAGACGACTGGCACAAATCGTATCTGACATTGAACAAACTCCTCGGACTGCTCGAAAGCCGGAAAGAAACACTTGCTAAGGTGAACCCCCTGGCGCTCGTCCTCCCAAAGATCTTTGCGTTTATTCGGAAGACCTCCGTCTGGAAATATGTCAAACTGATTGTCATTATTCTCATTGCGTATGTTGTTTTTGTCCGGGTGTTCCATCTGGACGAAAAACTTCGCGTCCTAGTTTCGGATTCTCAGCCCTTGCAGAGCCTCTTAAACTCGCTCTCTGGGGGCGGACAGAAGTAGCAAACGGACGGAGGAGGTGAAAAAAGAATGACCAAAAAAGATATCGTCTTAAAGATTGCTGAAGAAACGGGAATTAAGCAGGTTGATGTCAAGCGCGTCGTCCAGAGAGCTTTGGACCATGTCATTTCGAGTCTCAAAGCGGGTGAAACCGTTGAACTGAGAAACTTCGGCATCTTTAAAGTAAAGTCACGACGGGGTCGGACCGGGCGCAACCCGAGGACCGGCGAAAAAGTCCCAGTTCCTCCCAAGAAAGTAGCGGTGTTCAAACCGGGTCTCATCATGAAGCGGGAGGTTCTTTAAAAGCGTCCAGCCGGCGTGGTAAGCGAGTCTCTTTGCGCAATCCGCGCAACATGAAAGAAGACCCCAGGCAGCCAACGTGGTTAAGGGATAAGTTTTTGATTCTCGTCGAAACATCCCGCCGATTCTTTTGCACATTCGCGGCCTTAAACCATCCAAGCGACAGGTATTCATGCAACTTAAAGCTCTGCGAGGGACGACGGACCTCTTTTCGCCGACCATTGAGAAATGGGGGCGCCTCGAGCGCATCGCAAGGGACATTTTCAAGCTGTATGGTTTCAAAGAGATCCGGACGCCTCTTTTAGAAGAAACGGTTCTGTTTCAGCGTGCTATTGGCGAGACGACCGATCTCGTCGAGAAACAGATGTACTCTTTTCTTGACCGAGGGGAAAGGTCTGTCACGCTGCGCCCCGAAGGCACCGCTCCCGTCATCCGCGCCTACCTGGAGCACCACTTCGACAACAACCCCGGACTCACCCGCCTTTTTTATATCGGGCCGATGTTTCGCGCGGAAAGGCCTCAGGCCGGAAGAAACCGGCAGTTCCACCAGATCGGGGGCGAAGTGATCGGCTCTTCGGATGCGCGCGTGGATGCCGAAACGTTATCCTTGGTAATGCATTTTTTTGAAAAGGCGGGGCTCTCCGGAACGACGCTGCATCTCAATTCGCTCGGATGCGAATCGGATAAAAAGAAAGTCGCGCTTTTTTTCAGACAAACACTTGAAAAGGACAAGCACCTTCTGTGCGAGACCTGCCAGGAGCGGTTCCAGCGGAATATCTACAGGATTTTGGATTGCAAGGAACCGCCTTGCCGGCAGGTGGTCCAGAAGCTTCCCCCCATTCTGGATGAGCTGTGCGGCCCCTGCAAAGAGCATTACGACCTCTTGAAGCGGGCGTTGGTTCAATACAAAATTGACTTTTCCGAAGCTCCCCATCTGGTCCGGGGTCTTGATTATTACACCCGGACCGCTTTCGAAATCACCCACCCGCAATTGGGGGCGCAGGACGCCGTCTGCGCCGGCGGACGCTACGACGGACTTGTTGCGGCGTTAGGCGGGAAACCGACGGGCTCTTTCGGGTTCTCGGTCGGCTTTGAGCGTCTGATATTGGCGCTGGAAGCGCAAAAGGCCGGGGCGGCCGTCGAAGATTCCTTAAGCATTTTCATTGCCACCATCGGCGAAAATACGCAGGAGACAGCGTTCAGCTTACTGCAGGACCTTCGAAGGGCAGGTATTTCTTCCATCCTTGATTTTGAAGGAAAATCGCTGAAATCCCAAATGCGGCTTGCGGATCATCTCAGAGCCCGCTGGGTCGTTTTGGTGGGGGAGGACGAACTGAAAAAAGGAGAAGTTACAGTCAAAGAGATGGCCAGCGGCCAGGAAGAGAGAATTTCAAAAACGCGTCTTGTTGAAGCCCTTTCAGAACGGCTCCAAGAGAAAATCTCATGAAACGCACCCATTGCTGTGGCGAGCTTCGTGCAGCGCAAGCCCATCAGGATGTTCTCCTTCAAGGCTGGGTTCACCGCCGCCGGGACCACGGAGGACTCATTTTCATCGATCTCCGAGACGTGACCGGACTCGTTCAGGTGCTTTTTAGTCCTGAAAAGAAGGAACTTTTTGCGCTCGCGAAGGACCTTCGAGCCGAGTTTGTTTTGGAAATTCAGGGCCAGGTGCGGCAGCGGCCGTCGGGAACCGAAAACCCGAATCTCGCGACGGGGGAAGTGGAAATTGTGGCTGAGAAACTGACGGTATTGAACCGGGCCGAAACGCCGCCTTTTGAAATCGAGGACCAGACGAATGCCTCCGAAGAAGTGCGTCTGGCCTACCGGTATATCGACCTTCGAAGACCTTCCATGCAGAAAAATCTCGTTCTCCGCCACCGCGTCTCCCAGATGGTCAGGGCTTTTTTGGATGAAAGACATTTTGTCGAAGTCGAGACGCCGATTCTTACCAAGAGTACGCCGGAAGGCGCGCGGGATTACCTCGTGCCGAGCCGCCTCAATTTCGGGAAATTTTATGCGCTGCCCCAGTCGCCGCAGCTTTTCAAGCAGCTTTTGATGGTCGCAGGCCTCGACCGTTACTTCCAAATCTCGCGGTGTTTCAGAGATGAGGACCTCCGCGCGGACCGTCAGCCGGAATTCACTCAGATTGATATCGAACTTTCTTTTCCCGACGAGGAGGAGATTTATCGCCTGACCTCGGGTCTGTTTCAGGCGATTTTCAAGGAAGCCGAATCGCTCATCGGGAAAAAGCTGAACGTGACGTTTACCCAGATGACGTACGCCGAGGTCATCAGGCGGTTCGGGACAGATTCGCCGGACGCGCGGTTTGACATGGAATTGCAGGACCTGACCGAACTTTTCCGGGAGTGCAACTTCAAAATTTTCGAGACCGTTGCGAAAGGGGGAGGAAGCGTCTTGGCCTTGAATGCACCGGGCGGGGCGCGGCTGTCGGACAAACAGATTGATATCCTGAGACTTCGGGCGCAGGACGGGAAACCGGGCGCAAAAGACCTGACGGCCCTGAAATTCGAAAAAGAAACTTTGCTCGGGTCAGTGACAAAGCATTTCAAAAAAGAAGTGCTGGTGCAGGTCGCTGAGAAACTGGGCAGCCGGGAAGGAGACCTAGTTCTTATGGTGGCGGATGCGAGTATTGATGTGGCGCGCCGCTCGCTGGGAAGAGTTCGGGACAAGCTCAAGGATAGAACCTATCTTCCCGAGCTTCTGAAGGGAAACGAAGCAAAATGCGCTTTTGTATGGGTCACCGAATTTCCCCTTTTTGAAAAAGACGAGGAAGGGAATTTGACATCTTCCCACCATCCGTTCACCAACCTTCATCCGGAGG
>JBDRBD010000184.1:0-15126 GCA_043823025.1 Candidatus Omnitrophota bacterium
GGGGTGGCGAACATTGAAGTGGTCGGGGGGAGAGAAAGAAAGATCCTGGTGGAAGTGGACCAGCGGCGTCTCCAGGCCTTCGGCATCCCCATTCAGCAGGTCATTCATATTTTGGGCGCGAATAATCTGAATTTGCTGCAAGGGGAGCTCGAGGGCAAAAGGGAAAAGCTTTTGATCCGCACCATCGGTGAATATAAGAACGTCGATGATATTAAAAATATCGGCGTGTCTTCTTCCCCTCAGGGGGTGATCATCCGCCTGAAGGACGTGGCGCGCGTCGAGGATTCCTACCTGGAACCGGAAGGGTTCGCGCGGATCGATGCCAAACCGGTCGTCGCCGTTTATATTCAGCGGGAGACCACGGCGAATATTCTGGATGTCTCAAAGAATGTTCTCAAGGAAATTGAAAAAATCCGCGCCAGTTTGGGCGAGGAGCTGATTATTTTCCCGGTCAGCAACGAAGCCGAGTTCATCGAGAAAATGATCAGGGTGGTCATGAGTTCCTTGATCAGTGGTGCACTCTTGGCGGTGATTGTCCTCATGATTTTCCTGAGGAGCGAGCGGCCTGTTTTCATGATCGGTATCACAATCCCCATCTCAGTCATCGCGACCTTTGCGTTCATGATGTTGCGTTCGACCCTGACGTTGAACATGATGACGCTTTTTGGTCTGGCCCTGGGGATCGGGATGCTTGTTGATAATACCATTGTCGTGCTGGACAACATCAACGTTTATCGGGAAAAGGGGTATTCGAGCCGTGATGCTTCGGAAAAGGGGGCGGATGAGATGGCCATTGCCATCATTGCCTCCACGATTACGACGCTCGTTATATTCTTGCCCGTGATTTTTGCCAATGAGGAAGTCAAGCTTCTCTACGAAGGCGTTGGTTACACCATCGCCTTCAGCCTCACCAGCTCGCTGTTGGTGGCGCTGACGCTGATTCCCCTGCTTGCCTCACGGCTCGGATTTTCGCGCAATTCCTGGGTCGTCGCGACCCTCTTTGTCGTCGCCTGCACGGTGACGGCCTATTTGACGCGTCCGTTCGTTCTTCTTTTTGTGTATCTTGCGACATTCATTTTCGTCGGTGTCATCGCTCTTTCGGATGAACCTCGGTATCGAAGGCATCTCCCTTATTTTTTCAGGCGGTTTAAGGCGCTGATTTTTTTCCTCATGGCTCTCTTTGCCTTGTCGTTTGTTTTCTATTTCCTGGTTTCGGCCCGCTTTTTTGACCAGAACGGGGAATTGGCTTTTCTCTACGACCGCATTCAGGATTTTTTCCGCCGGCACCAGGTTCTGACAGCGAGTTTCTTTTTCCTCTTTCTCATGCTCTGCCTCCTTTTTTACCGATCGTTGAACCGGATTGCCCTCCGTTTCCGCTATCTTTGCGTGCTTTTTTCCGTTCTGATGTTCAGCCTTTGCATCTATATCGCCGTTTTCAAAATTGACAAGGAGTTCCTGCAGACAACCGAGGAGAATGATTTCACGGTCTTCATTGAGCTTCCGACAGGGGCGAAACTCGATATCTCGGATAAAATCGTGACCCAGGTCGAGGGGATCCTCAAGGATATCCCGGAAGTGAAAACGTTCCAGTCGCGGGTGGAGCGCTGGTCTTCTAAAATCTATGTGACGCTCGTTCCGCTCGACCAACGGGACAAGACGAACGCCGGAGTGATTGAAGAGCTTCGGCCGCTGGTCGAAGACCTTGAACCCGCTTTCATCTATTTTGAAGAGCCGTGGCAGGTGGGGACGCAGGAAGTGATTATCGACATCTTCGGCGACGATTATGAAATCTTGCAAGACCTTGCGAAAATCATCTATACCCACATGTCCTCCATCCCTGGGATGACCGACGCCAAAATCCGCCACCGGGAGGGCCGGCCGGAAATCCAGGTTATTGTGGACAAACAGAAGGCGTCTTTCTTCGGTTTGGAAGTCGCGGAAGTGGCAGAGGTGGTGCATGCCCAGATGAGGGGACTGGTCGCCACCCGTTATCACACCGAAGCGAAGGAAGTGGAGACGATCGCACGGCTTGAGGAAAAGTACCGAAAAAATTTGAGCGATCTGAAGCGGCTGACGCTCATGACGCCGAAGGGAGAGCCGGTTTTTCTGGAGCAGCTGGCTTCCTTTATTTTTGATCTGGGCCCCAGCGAAATTTGGAGGAAAAACAAGGCCCGAATGATTCAGGTGAGCGCCAATAAAGGGAAGCTTTCTTTAAGCCGCGCCGTCAAGGCCATTGAAGAGCGGTTGGAGCAAGTGGAATTTCCAAAGGACTATTATTGCCGATTCGGCGGCAACTATGACCGGATGGTGGAGAATCAGAAACAGATGATCATCGGACTTCTCTTGAGCCTGATCCTGGTTTATCTGGTGCTGGCTTCTCTTTTCGAATCTTTTTCCCAGCCTCTCATGATCATGATGTCGGTCCCCCAGGCCGCCATAGGGGTGGTGGTGGCGCTCAAGATGACCCAGACTCCGATCAGCATCGGCGTCTACATTGCCGCATGGCTTCTGGGTGGGGTGGTGGTGAACAATGCGATTATTCTTGTGGATTCAGTCAACCGCTACCGGGAAAGCGGGGTTAGCGGGATGCGTTCGATCCTCCGGATCGCGGAAAGGCGCATCCGCCCCATCCTGATGACGACCACCACGACGCTGATGGGGCTTCTCCCGCTGAGTCTCTACCGCGGCGAGGGTTCAACGCTTCTTTCCCCGACGGCCGTCGTGCTTTTTGGGGGGCTTTCCAGTTCCACCGCGCTGACCCTTTTCATCGTCCCCTGCACGTACCTCATTTTCGATGACATCGGCCGGTTTTTCAAAAGGCATCTCTTCAAAGCGGCCTAGTTGCAAATTCTTTTTTGTTTTTGATATACTAAATGAGGACGCGACTTAGCGAATTCGCAAAAATGAGCTAAGTCGCTGTCCGAATTTACCCCTGACATTTTGTTTCGCGAAAAGAAGCTACAAAATGTCAAGGGTCAAATTCAGGCAATAAGTTATGTCGCGCTTTGCGCTCCATAACTTATGCCTTCATTTAAGGAGTCACAGATTGAAGATTCGCTCTGAAACCCGCTGGGTTGTCTTCTCCCTCCTGCTTTTCAGCTCCGCAAGCATCATTACCTCCCTTTGGGTTTTTAATGAACGCGAAAAGGCGCGCCGTGCTTTCGAAGAACGGGAAGAATCTCTTCTCCAAAGTCTTTCTTCTCTGAAGGGGGAGCTTTCTGAGACCAAGAGCCGAGCCACGGCCCTTGAAGAACAGCTCCGCGAACTGAGCGATACGCTTGATCGGAAAAGCCGTGAAGTGGAAGAGCTCAAGTCGAAATACGCCTTGAGCGCCAAGGATCGAGAGCGGCTTGGGCAGGAGATCCAGAAGGGCCGCCAGGAGAAACTTGCGCTCGAGGAAAAAGTGAAGCAGCTGTATGCGAGTCCTTTTCTCACAAAAATCCTGACGGAATCCAAGGGGATGAATACGGATGTCGAAGGTCTCAGAAAGACCATCGAGGAGAGCCGGGATGAGCTGGTCCAGATCACGGAAGAGCGGAATACTCTGGAGAAACGGGTGGAGGAGATACAGTCGGCCAAGGTGAAGATCGAGGAGAGGCTTCGCCAGGAACAGGCCAAAATCGGAGCGATGGGTTCTGATCTTGAAAAGGAGAAGGAAAGCCGCCTTTCGGTGGCGGAGAGCATGAGCGATAATCTCTCGCGGGTGAAGCGGGAAAAGGAAGCGCTTCAGACGGAACTCTCCCGGGTGACTCAGGAAAAAATTGGAATGGAGCAGGAGCTTGGACAGCTTCGCGACCGCCTTCAGGAAATCAACGTGAAGCGGGAGGAGTTGGCTCTGCAGGTGAAAAGCATCAATCAAGCCCTTGAAACCCGGCTTCGCGAGATCAACCAGATTCGGTCCATTTACGAGAAGACCATTGCGGAGACGCAGGAGATCGCCCGCGTGGAAGGGGATATCGTAGAACTTCCCCCGATTGTCGTGAAAGGGGAATCCTCGCAGGCGAAAGGACCGTCTTCTTCCCAACCGCCCTCCGCCCAAGAGGCCCTTGCACAGCCGAAGAACGGAAAAATTCTTGCGGTCAATCAAAAATATAATTTTGTTGTCATCAGCCTTGGGAGCGAGGACGGAATTCGGGAAGGGATGTCTTTTGATGTGTACCGGGACGGGAAAAAATTAGGACGTGTTGCGGCGACAGAAGTCCGTCAGACCATCTCTTCCTGTGATATGGTTTCACCGGACCCTGCTTCTTCGTATCAGGTAGGGGATTCCGTTCTCTATTAAAATTAAACTAAAATTTTTTCTGTGAATTGTCGACCCTATTTCAAAGAAATGTTGACGATGCGACGTGTGGTGATTACAGGCATAGGCGTCGTAGCCCCTAACGGTGTTGGCAAAAAGCGCTTCGCGGAAGCGCTTCAATCAGGGCGCTCAGCGATTGGGGAGCTTTCGCGATTTCCTCAAGGGCCTTCCACGTCCTACCTGTCGGCAGAAGTTCCTCAAAATGCCTATTCCCTGAACGGGCTGGATCGGTTCATCACCTACGGCTTGATGGCCGCCGAAGAAGCGCTTCAAGAAAGCGGCTTGATGCGCACCGCTTTCACCCCCGAAAAGACAGGCATGGTTTTTTCATCGAGCAAGGGGGGAATGGAGAGCTTGGAAAAGGGGATCAGCCCCGAGTTCCTTTTGAATTTTCCGAGTTGTTCGCTCAGTTCCATGATGCTTCGCCGCTATCCCTTCCGCGGTCCCGCGCTGAACGTGGTCACCGCCTGCGCCACGGGGACGCACGCGGTAATTCGTGCTGCGCATCTCATCCTCGACGGCTATGCCGATGCGGTCATTGCCGGCGCCAGCGACGCATCACTTACGCCGCTCCTTTTGTCCGGATATGACCGGATGGGAGTCATGAGCCACCGCGGCATTTTTCCTTTTGACCGCCGCCGGGACGGGTTTGTCATCGGAGAAGGGGCGGCGGCTTTCGTTCTGGAAGAACGCGCCCGCGCTCGGGCGCGTGGTGCGCCACTCTATGGAGAAATCACGGGATACGCGATGGGCCAGGACCCGTTTCATCCCCTGCGATTCGAGGATTCCCAGACCAGCCTTGCCGAGATGCTGACCCTGGCGCTGAAACGCTCTCGGCTTTCGCCGGACCGGCTGGACTATATCAATGCCCATGGAACCGCAACCGTCGCCGGGGATGCCTACGAGAGCAGACAAATCAAACGGGCGTTCGGGAAAGAGGCCTATAGGATTCCCATCAGCGCCACCAAGTCCATGACAGGGCATCTCTTGGGCGCGTCGGGAGCAGTGGAGCTTGCGGCAACACTTTTGGCAATGAAAGAAAACTTCATTCCGCCGACGGTGGGGCTCTCCGAAAGGGATCCCGCGTGCGATTTGGATTATGTGCCTCAAGTGGCGAGGCGGAAAAGGCTGACGACAGCCCTTTCCATTTCCATGGGATTCGGCGGGCATATCGGGGTGATTGTCGTAAAAAAATAATTAGAGAATGCGAGAATGCGTGGGTGGGAGAATGCGCTTTTGGTTTTACGCATTCTCTCATTCTCGCATCATCCAGTAAATGGAGGTAAGTATGGAAAGGTTAAATGTAGCGATTCTCGGCGCGGGCGGCCTCGGGAAAAATGCCGCCAAAATCATCGGCATGAAGAAAGAACTTCGTCTGGTCGGCATCTGCGACAGCCGGGGTTTTGCGTTTGATCGAAACGGCCTTGATGTAGAGCGGATTGCGGCCGCACCCGAGGGAAGCACCGTCGGGGAACTGTCCTTCGGGAAGCTTTCAAGAGATTCCATCGGCGAACTCCTGAAGGAGAAAGACCATATCGACGGGATTTTCATGGCGCTCCCGAACCTTCCGAATGATTTCATCCCGAAAGTGACCCGGCGGATCTTCGCCGAAGGCTATCAGGGTGTCCTCACGGATGCGCTGAAGCGGACTTCTGCGGTGGAGCTTTTATTCAAGCTGGATGATTTGGCCAAGCGGAGTAAATCCGTGTACATTACGGGCGCGGGGGCGACACCCGGTCTTCTTTCGGCGGCGGCGGTGCTTGCGGCGCAATCCTTTGTGACGGTGGAACATGTGGACATCTTTTGGGGCGTCGGCATTCCGAGCTGGGAAGAGTACCGCGCCACGATCCGCGAAGACATTGCGCATCTTCCCGGGTTCACGGTGAAGAAAGCGGAGGCACTGAGCGACGAGGAAGTCACCACGCTCCTTGCGGAACGGGATTGGAAACTGGAGCTCAAGGAGATGGAGCATGCGGATGATATTCTCCTCGAAAAAGTGGGCGTGGTGGCAAAGAGAAGTCAGGTCACGGTGGGCGGGGTGATGGATACCCATTCTGACAAGAAACCGGTTTCGACTACGATGACATTGACCGGCATTACCTTCGAGGGGAAAAGGTCGAGCCACCGGTTCATCCTCGGCGACGAAACCACGATGCCCTGCAATGTCATCGGCCCGGCGCTCGGCTATCTGAAGCGCGCACACTGGCTGAAGACCCGCAATATTTTCGGCATTTTTGGTTCGACGGAATTCATGCCGATGGTAGTGAAATAAAAGCAGAGAATGAGAGAATGGGAGCGTGAGAGAATGCGCAAAAACAAAAACGTCTTCTCGCATTCTCGCACATACGCATTCTCGCATTCTCTAAAATAAAATGGGGGAGGCATGATGAAACTTGATATCAAAGCTTTTGCATTAGCGTGTGGCCTGCTTTGGGGGTTGTACCTTTTTCTCATGACCTGGTGGATCATGGCATTCGAGGGCGCAACAAAGGAAGTGACACTCTTGGGCCGGCTGTATCGCGGCTATACGATTAGTCCGCTGGGGAGCGTTATCGGTTTTGCCTGGGCCTTCTGCGACGGCCTCATCGGCGGTGCGGTGTTTGCGTGGCTTTATAACCTTTTTGTCTCCCGGAGACCCAAACAATAGAAAGGGCACTTTTATGAAGAAGCGATTGTTTGGCATCGCTTTTTTCGCCGTCACCCACGTGGTGATCGGTGGAATCGCGGTAGTGGCAAATCTCCTGCTGTTGGTATTTGTCGGTGTGGTGAGTTTGACTTTCCCCTCGCTTTTCGATGCAGGGGTTCAGCAGGTTTTCCAGAGCTTCACGATGACTCCCTTCACCTATGTCGGACTGCTTCTTCTTGGATTGGCCAGTCTCATGGTGAGTCTCTTCATTGTCAAGGTGGGGAAGGGATTATGGCGCTTAACGCCCTGGGCCCAGAAGGCCATGCTCGTGTATGCAGGGCTTGTGGTGGCGGTGATCGCGACCAAGAGCATTCTTACGATCGGGGATCTCGCGGGGCTGGTCTTTTACGGCGTTGCCTTTGTCTATTTTTTACTTCCGAAGGTGGCAGCCCAGTTCAGTCTCGAATACGAACAGGTGGTTCGGGATCCCATGAAGACCCGATGACGCTAGCATGACTTTTCCCTTTATCGAGGAAACGCTCCAGACGCTGAAAGCGGCCGGCCTTCGCCGCCATCTCCGGACCCTGGAATCCAGCCCCGACCCTCACGCCGTTTTGGACGGGAAAAAGGTTCTGCTTTTTTCCAGCAATAACTACCTGGGGCTTTCCCGGCACCCCAAAGTCATCGAGGCTGCTGTCCAGGCGACGCGGGAGTTCGGTACGGGGGGAACGGCCTCGCGCCTCGTCTCCGGAAATTCAAAACTCTACGCCGTCCTTGAGGAAAAAATCGCCCACTTGAAGAAAACGGAAGGCTCGGTGGTTTTTGCGTCGGGTTATGCCGCTAACCTCGGGGCCATTCAGGCGCTTGTCGGGCCCGGAGATCTGGTGGTGATCGATAAGCTCAATCACGCCAGCATCATTGACGGGTGCCGGTTGAGCGGCGCGCACTTGAAAACGTACCGCCATAAACAGCTGGAACTTCTCAAAGCCCGCCTCCAGACATCGGACCCGAAGCGGCGGACCTTGATCATTACCGACGGAATCTTCAGCATGGACGGGGATGTGGCACCGCTTTCCGAAATCGCCGCCCTCGCCGAGGCGTATGGGGCGATGGTGATGGTGGACGATGCGCATGCGACGGGCCTTTGGGGAGAACGGGGAGCGGGAACCGTTCATGCGTTTGGGTTAGAGGGAGCCGATATGATTCAGATGGGGACGCTGAGCAAAGCGGTTGGAAGTTTGGGGGGATTTGTTGCCGGGACAAAATCACTCGTCGATTTTCTGATCAACGAAGCAAGAAGTTTGGTGTATTCGACGGCGCTACCACCCTCCGTCCTTGCCGCCAGCATCGCCGCTTTCACGGTCCTGGAAGAACGCCCCGAGCTCATTGAGAATTTCTGGAAGAAAATCCGGTTTTTCAAAAATGAGCTTTTGGCGATGGGATACGACCTGATGGGGAGCGAAACGCATATCCTCCCGCTCCGAATCGGCGGAAACGAGGAAGCGCTCGCCCTGGCGAAAGCGCTTTTCGACGAAGGACTTTACGCCCCGGCGATCCGGCCCCCGACGGTTCCGAAAGGGACGAGCCGCATCCGCCTCACTCCGATGGCGACGCACACCCAAGAAGACCTTGAACAGGCCCTTGACATCCTCAGGCGCGTTGGCCGAAAATTTGGAATGATTCATTGAGAGACCAAAGACTTAAGACTAAAGACCTAAGACTAAAAGCTGAAAAGCCTGAGGGTCTTTTGTCTTGGGTCTTATGTCTTTTATCTAACCGCAATGTCTAAGGGAATCTTTATCATCGGGACTGATACGGGCGTCGGAAAGACGGTGGTGGCGGCAGGAATCGCCGGCGCCCTCCATCGGCAGGGAATTCATGTTGGTGTGATGAAACCCATCTCAACCGGAAGTCGAGAGGATGCCCGGTTTCTCATGAAAAGTATTGCCGCCAACGATCCGGTCGAGCGAGTCAATCCGGTACACCTCCGCTTGCCCCTCGCCCCCTACGCGGCTGCGCGGCGTCTCCGAAAACGGGTAGACACCCAAAAAATTCGGCGCGCCTTCAGGGCTCTTTCCAAAAAATACGCCTTCTTGGTCGTCGAGGGGGCCGGCGGGCTCTTGGTGCCGCTTCAGAGAAACTTGCTGTTGGTGGATCTGGTCAAAACGTTCAGGTTTCCTGCGCTGATTGTGGCCCGGACAACGCTCGGCACGTTGAATCACACCCTTCTCACCATCGAAGCGCTCCGGAGACGGCGGATTCCGATTGCCGGAGTTCTTTTGAATTGCGTTGAGGACAAGCGGGACCTCGCGGTTCGAACCAATCCCGGTATGCTCAAAGCGTTTGGCCGCGTCCCTCTTTTGGGGGTCCTCCCGCACCTTGAAGAGGTGGATGTGGCGAAGGGGCGTTACGGTCGGCTTTTCACCTCGACTTCTCGGTGCCTGCGGCTTGAAAGGCTTTTCGCAGAAGATTCCTTACTCGTTGACAAATGAAGAGTTCCACTTTATACTGATATCTTAAGTATTTGGTCCTAAGGGTCACAGAACAAAAGGGAAATGTCCATGGAGATCAGCGTGAAAATTGGGAAAGGACCTTCGCAGAAGACAGAGGCCCTGGTCGCCGGATTTTTTGAGGGAACCCGAAAGGTTGACGGATATTTGAAGGCTCTGGATCGCGCGCTTTCCGGAAAAATCCAAGCGCTCTTTGCCAGCGGAGATGCCAAAGGGAAGGTGGGAGAGATTTCGCTCATCAGAACGGACGACCTGATTTCCTCGCCGAGACTTTTCCTGGTCGGCCTCGGAAAGCGGGAGAAATTCAAAGCGGAGGTGCTGCGTCAGGCAGCGGGTTCCGCCGGGAAGGCCCTTCGGAACTATCGGCTGGAAGAAGGCACCTTGCTGGTTGACAGTTTTTCCGTTGCGGGGCTTTCCCCGGAGGCGGTTGTTGAGATATTGACGGAAGGCGTCCGGTTGGGCGCCTATGTTTTTGACCGGTACAAGACCGTCCGCGACGAGCCCAAGAAAGCGCTTAAGAAAATCACGCTGCTTTCGGAGCGGCTGTCCTCCTCGCGCCTTGAGCACAGCGTCACGGTTGCCAAGATTGTGACCGACTCGGTCGTCCGCGTCCGCGACCTTATTTCGGAGCCCTCCAACGAGGTAACTCCGTCCCGATTGGCCTCGATTGCCAAGGCGATCGGCAAAAACTCGGGAATCCGCGTGACCGTTCTGGAAGATGCCGCCGTCCGAAAAATGGGGATGGGAGGACTGGCAGCGGTTTCCCAGGGGAGCCGTGAAGGCGCGCGCTTTATTATCATGGAATATCAGTTACAAAAGAAGCGGCGGCCGCTTTTTGTCTTCGTCGGAAAAGGGATTACCTTTGATACGGGCGGCATCTCCATCAAGCCTGCGCAGAATATGGAACACATGAAGTATGATATGTCGGGTGCGGCCGCAGTCATCGGAACGCTCGAAGCCGCCTCCCGGTTAAAGCTTCCTTTTCGCCTCGTCGGCCTGATACCGACCTGTGAGAACATGCCGGGCGGGGGCGCTTACAAACCGGGGGATATCCTAAAAGCGCTGAATGGAAAAACGATCGAGGTCGTTAATACCGACGCGGAAGGGCGCCTGATTCTGGCGGATGCCCTTTCTTACGCGGCGCGTTACAAGCCGGACGGCGTCATTGATGTGGCCACGCTCACCGGCGCCTGCATCATCGCGCTCGGTCACTTCGCGATCGGCCTTTTAACCAACAACCCTTCTTTGGCCAAACGGATTGCTCAAGCAGGGGAAACTTCAGGCGAAAGGGTTTGGGAGCTTCCGCTTTGGGAGGAATATTCGGAGCTCATCAAGAGCGACGTCGCCGACGTGAAGAATACCGGCGACGGAACAGCAGGAACCATTACCGGGGCCGCTTTCCTCAAGGAGTTCGTCGCTTACCCCTGGGTTCACCTGGACATCGCCAGCCGCGCCTGGACGGAAAAGGATCTTCCCTATGTCCCCAAGGGTGCCACAGGGATTGGGGTGCGTCTTTTGATCAACTTTCTCCGGAGCTGGAAACGGTAGGGGCCGCATCATGGTAGAGGAAAACGGGTTTGTCCGGATGGAGCTTTCCCAGATCCGCATCGACGAGAAGCGGGGTGAGCAGGTCATTGTGCTCAAGGAAAAAAACGGGAAACGGCTCCTCCCGATCGTCATCGGCATCTTAGAGGCGACCGCCATTAAAATGGAAATCAGCGGCTATCAGCCGCCCCGGCCCCTCACCCATGACCTCCTCAAAAGCACCATTCAGGAACTCGGCGGCACCTTGAAGTACATCGTCGTGGTGAAGCTTGAGCAGAACATTTTTTATGCCAAGCTCGTCATCCAGGCGAACGACGGCCGTTCGGTGGAAGTGGATGCGCGGCCCAGCGACTCCATCGCACTGGCGGTGCGCGCCAGGGCGCCGATTTATGTCTCTCGGGAAATTTTAGAGCAGGTCGCGTTTCCAAGCCCCGATTCGGAATGAGGGACCCGGCATGATGAATGTCCTGTATATTACGGTCATCGGCTTTTTGATGGTGGTCCTCTATCTCACCAAAAGAGAGGAAAAGCTGTCGCGGCCCAAAAGCCAATATCCGCTCGAGGAGTACTGGAAGGGCGCGGAGCGGCGCAGCTTCACACGTTTTCCAAAAACACTTCAGATTGATTACGTTTATTTGCCTCATGATGGAAGACAGGCGGAATCGGGGAAAAACAAGAAAGGGTTAAGCCAGGATGTGAGCTGGGGGGGCCTTCAGCTGCTCCTGCCGGAAAAATTCAACAAGGGCACCCGTCTTTCCCTGGAGATCCGTCTGGAAGAAGGCCGTTCTCCCGTCCGTGCAGTGGCCGAGGTGGTCTGGATGGACGAGGCGCGCGATCACCCTCAGTCGGACGGTGCCCGGGTTTTCCGGACAGGAATGAAGTTTGTCAACTTCACCTCGGACGCCCAAGACCGGCTCGTCAAATTTCTTTATGAGGGCCCGCCTTTATGAGGGTCGCCTCCCTTCGCCTCCAAGCCCTCTTGTAGGAAACCGTAAGGGTGTTCCAGATGAACATTCGCGTTGCGCTGGCTCAGATGAACCCCACCGTCGGGGATCTCGTCGGCAACCACAACAAGATTGTCGCAATGTTGAAAGAAGTCCGCCTCCAGGGCGCGGACCTGGTCGTGTTCCCGGAACTGGCCGTGACGGGATACCCGCCCGAAGATCTCCTTTTCAAAAAGAGCTTCATTCAGGAAAACACGCTTTCGGTGCGCCGTCTCCTGCCCCACACCCGAGAGCTGACGTGTCTGGTGGGGTTTGCCCATCCGTCTTCAGGACGTCTTTACAATGCTTGTGCCATCCTTTCGGATGGACGTCTCCACGCCGTCTATCACAAAAAACATCTCCCCAACTACGGGGTTTTCGACGAAAAACGATATTTTACGCCGGGGGACGCTTCTTTGGTTTTTCTCCAGAATGGGATCCGAATCGGAGCGAGTCTCTGCGAGGACCTCTGGGTTGAAAAAGGTCCATCTCTCATTGAAGCAAGGGAAGGAGGAGCCCAGATTCTCGCGAATCTTTCCGCCAGCCCCTATGAGGCGGGGAAGAAAAAGGAAAGAGGAAAACTTCTTTCCCGCCGGTCCAAAGAGGCCTCTGCCCATCTTCTGTACGTGAATCTGGTAGGCGGGCAGGACGAAGTGGTTTTTGACGGCGGGAGCATGATTTTTGATCCCCAAGGAAAGTGCCTGGCGTCGGCGCCGCAGTTTGAAACAGCCTGCCTTATTTATGACTTGGATATTCCGGAGAAACGCCGCAGGCCGTCGCAAAAAGGCGCGAAGCCAAAGCATAAAATTGTCACGGTTCGCCTTCCCGAGAGGAAAGTCGGGGAGAAAGTGTTTCTTCCGAAGGCAAAAGCTTGCTCAAGGCTGGGCGAGGAAGAGGAAATTTACCAGGCGCTTGTGCTGGGAACGCGGGATTATGTGTCGAAAAATCATTTCCAAAAGGTGGTGCTGGGCCTGAGCGGAGGGATCGACTCAAGTCTTGTCGCCTGCATCGCCGTCGACGCACTTGGGAAGGATCGGGTTATCGGCGTTTCCATGCCTTCCCGCTATTCCTCAAACGAAACATCCCGTGATGCCAAAGAAATTGCTTCCCACCTCGGGATCCAATGGATGGAGCTTTCCCTCGAACCCGTGTTCCGAAGCTATCTCGAACTTCTTTCAGGGCCTTTCCGCGGAGAGAAAGAAGGAGCGGCGGAAGAGAATCTTCAGGCCCGGATCCGCGGCGCGCTGCTCATGGCCCTTTCCAACAAGTTCGGATGGCTGGTTCTCACGACCGGCAATAAGAGCGAAATGAGCGCCGGATACTGCACCCTTTATGGGGACATGGCGGGAGGATTTGCCGTCATCAAGGATGTCCCGAAAACGATGGTGTACCGGCTCTCCGCCTATCGGAACCGGGAAGGCCGGATTATTCCCGAATCCGTGATTCAGCGCGAACCGACCGCAGAACTCAGGCCTCATCAGAAGGACTCGGATGCCCTCCCCCCCTACGAAACGTTGGATCCTATACTGGAAGCGTACGTTGAAAAAAACCTCTCGATTGCGCAGATGAGGCAAGCAGGTTTTCAGGAATCGGTTGTACGGGAAATCATCCGGATGGTGGACCAGAGCGAATATAAGCGCCGTCAGGGCCCGCCGGGCGTTAAAATTACACCCCGGGCCTTTGGGAAAGACTGGCGGCTTCCGATTACCAACCGCTACCAAGAAGGTGCTCTTTGAAACGCCCGTCCTTTGTATTCTCAAGGCGTTTTTGGTAAAATAGACCCGTACCGGGAAAACTCCCTTTTGAATGAGGTGCGCTCTGGGAAGATGGAATCTTGCCCGGAGGCGGAAACCGGCTTACGAAATCTGATTTGATGGAGTATTAACATAAGGAGGAGTTCACGATGAGAGTCACCATGAAGGGGTTGGTTTTGCTTTTGGCGGTGTTACTCGCCTGGTCTGGGATAGCCGCCGCCGAGGTCATCCGCGGCAAGGTGAAGGCAATTGACCTTACCGCGAACCGCGTCACCATGGAGTATGAGAACGCAGACCGGAGTTTTACCTTTGATCCCCAGGATTTCATCGTTTGGCAGGGGGATGATGAGGTAAAGCCTGAGGTTATCAAGCCTGGCATTGAGGCAGAGGTGGGCTATTACAAGGATGAGACGGGTCTTGAGATTGCCAGTTGGGTGGATCTGACCCCGGCCGAGGAAGAGACCATGACCCCGCCGGCAGACGTTCTTCTTCCTGATACCACCGGAGGAGATTCGGACTAATCATTGAACGATTATTTATCAAGAGGGGGTGCAGTTCGGTAGCATCGCGCCCCCTCGATTGATAAAGAATCAGTCAGGGATCGCGATGAAGAAAATTCTTTTGGGGCTCTCGGGTCTTTTTCTCATGATTTCCTTTTGCGAGGCCGGAACGCTGGTGATGGAAGAGGATGCCAAGGACCGGATCGGAAAGCCCGAAGAGCACTTTCTCAGCCAGCCCTACTCGGTCCTCCTGCTCGAGCGGAAAACCCGGAATCCGATTCATCTCGAACCGATTGACGCGCTGATTTTCAATACGGGCGGTGGAAAATTCCGAAAGATAAGGGCCCAGGACCGGAACCAAGTCGTCGTCTTGGATACAATGGCAGGGTTTCCCGGAGATCGGGTGACCAAAGACAACCTTGCTACCTACCTGGGTCTTGCGGAAGCCAACCACATGACTCCCTTCGTCTTTGAGGGAGAAGACGGAAAAGAGCTCGCTGTGATTTACGTGGATCCTTATAATATCTGTTATGCCTACCAGACCCCCAAGGGAATCCGTATTCAGGTAAAAGGGGCCCCTTTCCAGCTTTACCGCAGTCTCGAGGACAAGCCAATCCGCCTTCGGAACCTTTTTCAATGAACCCGCGTCTCCAGCGTCTCCTTTTTGGTTTGGGATTTGACTGTAAAGACGGTCATCTTCGCATCACGCGGGGGAAGAACTTCCGTCTCTTCGGAGGATCCGAGACGACCCACAAGATCATGCAGGAAAAGGCGATTAAGTTCAACGAACAGCTGAAGAAAAAAAGCAAAACCCTGAACGAAATCAATGTCCAGGAATTCCGCGACATCGCCCACAAAATCGGCCTGGAACCGTAACAGCTTACCCCCAAAGAAAGACCTTCGGAACC
>JBDRBD010000185.1:0-3816 GCA_043823025.1 Candidatus Omnitrophota bacterium
CGTGAGGGCACCAGATGAAGAAACACGCGGCCTGCTTTCCGTAATGCCAGTGAAGTCCGTCTCCGGTTGGATTCGGCGGTCCTCCTGCAAGGTAAGGAGGCGAGGCGCTCATGAGATCTCCGAACGGATTGGTTTCTCCCACAAGCGTTCCATAGTAACGAGGAGTCCCCTCCACCGCCATCCTTGAAAAAAACATAGTGACACTTTCCTTGAGGGACACCATGACAGCTTTTTCTGCTTCATGGGCGGCTCGTTGCCGCAGGTCTGCAAAGATGGGGATTGAGATTGAGCCGAGGATTGCTAAGATCGTGATGACAATGACAAGCTCGATGAGTGTGAAGCTGGCCTTTTTTCGCGGGGACATCATTCTGTCCTATTATACTACTTTTCCTTTTTAAGATATTCGAAAATCTTCCGGTTTGCCGCGGGGAAGGCGTATTTTGAAAGTTCTTCGAACCGGACCCACCGTTTTGGGCCGCCGCCTTTTCCGGGCTTTTTCCCATCCAGACGGCATTCAAAAGGGTGAAGGATAACCCGGAAGTGCGTGTAGGCATGCCTGACGCATGGAAATCTCCGGACAATTTTGACTTTCATTCCCGCCTCTTCTTTTAATTCCCGGCGGAGACACTCCTCCGGTTTTTCGCCTTTTTCAATCCGGCCTCCCGGGAATTCCCAAAGCCCCCCGAGAAGTCCTTCCGGCGGCCGCCTCTGGATGAAATAACGTCCTTTGTGTTTGACAACACCCACCGCTACTTCCAAAAGGGGAATCTTCCGACTCAGACTTTTGGCTGGTAACTTTTCTTCCATCCCAAGCGTTCTTGCCTCACAGTGCGCTTGGACCGGACAGACAAGGCACATCGGTTTTTTGGGGAGGCAGATCCGGGCTCCGAGCTCCATGAGGGCTTGATTGAATTCCCCGGGGGATTGTTTCGGAAGGAGTTGTGCCGCATGCTTCCAAAGTTCTTGGGTCAGGCGAGGAAGTTTCGGGGGTTTTGAAATGGCGTAAAGCCGCACCAAAACCCGCGAGACATTTCCGTCCAGAACAGGATAGGGAAGCCCAAAAGCGATGCTGGCAATGGCGCCGGCCGTATAACGCCCGATGCCGGGCAGAGAACGGATTGCGTCAAAAGTTTTTGGAAAACGAGCACTGCGCGTTCTGACAATCTTCTTTGCGGCCCGATGGAGATTCCGGGCCCGGGTGTAGTAGCCGAGCCCTTCCCACTGTTTCAGGACCTCGTCCAGGGAGGCCTGTGCGAGGGATCGGATTGTCGGAAAGCGTCTGAGCCACCGATAGTAATAGGGAATGACGGTGTTGACCTGGGTCTGCTGCAGCATGACTTCCGAGACCCAGATTTTGTACGGGTCCCGGGTCCTGCGCCAGGGGAGATCCCGTTTGTGTCGGGTATACCAGCTGAGGAGCTTCCGCTGGAATAGGGAATGTTTTTGCTTCATTGATGGTTAGCATAACACGGAATCAGGAGATGGACAATAACCGAGAAGGGGCTTTTATAGACAATGCGCGATCTTTGTCACATTGGAAGGGGTAAGCGCCACGAATTTGATTCCTGTATTGTAGCGTCTGCGGAGGGTTAAGCGGCGTTTCTGCCAAACCACCTCGCCAAAAAGAGAAAGATTTCCCTTTTGGGGAACTCGGATGGAAAGGTGCACGTGTTCCCCGTGGCGCATCGGATATTTGGAAGGAAGCTGAATGCCTCCTTTGCCGACATCGTCCGTGAGCGTGAGGCCTTGCCGCTTCGCATGCTCCACATCGGCATAATCCACCGCGAGCGGAAGGTAGCGCCGTTTGAACCGGCGCCGGTCATGAATCCAGGATATTTCCCTGAGTTCATCTTGAAGGAGTAATTGGAGTTCTTTCTGGCTTAAGGACCCGTGCTTGGTGAAGAGGAACAACCCCGCCAAAAACAGGCTCCATAATCCGACAAGAATCAACGCGTCCATAAGGCCATCCTTTTTGAGGCCGACTTTCCATCAATCTTTATTAAAAGTATGCCCGATGGACCGTAAAACTTCAAGAGGCGAAGAACAACATTCTGCGTCGCCTAATGGGAATGTTCCATATTGCAACGAAGAAGGAAAAACCCTACAAAGTTTGCCAGAGCGACTGTTCGGAAATGCGACGCATCCTTAAAGGCGATAAAGTGTCGCGGCGCATTTCCGGCACAGCGAGCGAAGATGCCTAATCGAAGCGAGCGACAAGCGGAGGAATCCCTACGGAAGTCTTATGTTGGTTAATGAAAAAGCCCGCGACGTCTTACGCGGGCTTTTTCTCATTTTTGAACAATAGAAAATCGAAAATAGACCGCAATTGAGCTTCTCGTTTTTTGTCTATTTTCTATTTTCGATTGCTCAATTGCTCTGTGCGCTGTCTATTAAAAATTTTCAGCGCACTACGAACACCCCATCGAGTTGCCGCAGTTCAAGCATTTGAAGCAGGCACCGTTCCGGACGGTGAGGTGGCCGCACTCTGAGCAGAATGGCGCATCCCCCATGAGCTCCAACATCTGGTCGTCGATCCCAACCGAAATCAGCGTGTCGATCCCGATGTCCATTTGCCCTTCGATGACTTTGTCGGAGGTCGTATGGCCGTTGCCTCCAAAAGGATCCTCCTCGCCGTTTCCTGCCTCAAAGACGGCAGCGGTTTCTGCGGGGGGCTCCTCTTTTTTGATTTTTTCCTCGGAATGGGCCTTGGGTTTGACATGGGCTTTCTCGGGCTTGACGTGGACAAGGTCCATCCGCCCAAGATATTCCATGGCGAGGAGTCTGAAGATGAAGTCCACGATACTGCTTGCGTGTTTGATGTTCGGATGGTCGACCGGTCCCCGCGGTTCAAAGTTCTGATGGGTGAAGATGTTGACGTATTCCTCGAGGGGGACGCCGTGCTGGAGCCCGAGGGAGACGGCGATCGCGAAGCAGTTCATGATGGAACGGAGCGTTGCCCCTTCCTTATGCATGTCCACAAAAATCTCGCCCAGTTTCCCGTCGTCATATTCTCCTGTACGCAGATACACCTTATGGCCGCCGACCTTTGCCTCCTGGGTCCATCCGTGTCTTTTTTTAGGAAGACGTTTCCGGTAAAGGGAAAGCGGTTGGGGCTGGGCTCCTTTTTGGGGTTCCTCTTCTTTCAAGGAATCCCCCGCGACATTGAGCGGCTGGGACATTTTGCATCCATCCCGGTAAAGGGCGATTGCCTTGAGCCCCAGTTTCCATGCCTCGATGTAGATGTTTTGGATGTTCTCAACGGTGGCTTCATTTGGGAGATTCACCGTTTTGGAGATGGCTCCGCAAATGAACTTCTGGACCGAGGCCATCATCCGGATATGACCCATTGGAGCAATGAAGCGCTTCCCGTACTTTCCGCATTTGCTGGCGCAGTCAAAGACAGAGAGGTGTTCTTCACGGAGATGCGGCGCACCTTCCATCGTCATCCGTCCGCAAATCGCTTGGTTGGCGGCCTCAATCTGCTCCAGCGTAAAGCCGAGCGTTTTCAGGAGGTTGAAGTCGCCCCGTTTGTAATTTTCGGCTCGGATGCCGAGCTGCTTCATGGTCTCCTCGCCCAAAATCCAGGGGCTGAAGGTATAGGGCAGCTCAAAGACGGAGGGAAGGGCAGTCTCGGCTTTGTTGATATCCTCATCCGTCAGTCCTTTGGCTCTGAGACTTTGGATATTGATATAAGGAGCGTCCTCCAGCGTCAGGGTTCCGTTGACATAGATAAGGATATCCCGGGTTTCCGCCTCCGTATAATGGAGGCGCCGGAGCGCAGCGGGGACCGATTGGTTGACAATCTTGAAATATCCG
>JBDRBD010000186.1:0-6440 GCA_043823025.1 Candidatus Omnitrophota bacterium
TGGTCCGACACTACCCTCAAACACCGGCTCAAATTCCGCGGGATATTCGAAAAGACCTGCAACCCTTGATGTGGTTTGACCGCTCGGAATGTCCGCTGGATCCGGTTCCGGACCGGCCTTGGCGTCAGGTGCTGCCTGAGCCGGAGCTTGATTCATATTCTTCCAAAGATAAGACAGTATAAAAACCAGAAGACCAATTGTTGCCGCCAGGAGAATAAAACCAATGAGAAACTGCTTATCGCCTTTTTCCTCACGCCTTCCTGATCCTTGCGGTAACGCATTTCCACCTGCTCTATTCCTGCCCCGGCCTTTTTTACGTCCCAATGACGACGCCTTCTTAACAGTCTGCGTGCACCAGGGAACGACCGAGCAGAGAATCGCTTCTTCTCCCTTACACCTACCCACAATCTTCTTAAGCCACTTTCGGGTGCGCGTGCTGTTCCGGCAGGCCTTCGTTGCGATCCGGTATTCCTTCAGAAGGCGCTTCCCCCAAAAGACTCCGCAGACCACATTCGTATTCCCGATGTCAATTGCAATCAGTCGTTCCATCTTGCTCCTGCGGGTCCTGTCGCTCATCGCAACCGAACAAGGTCGCCGGACAAAATCCGTTCCGTGTAGCCGTCATCGAGCCGGAGAAGGAGCGCACCTTCATCGTCAATATCCACCGCATACCCCTCCCTCCGAGCCCCCACCTGCGTCACTGTCACATGCGACCCCAAAATCGCGGAGAGTTTCCGGCACTCCTCAAGTGCTTCCTCCGTCTTCCCTTTTTTGAAATCCCCGTAAAGTATATCAAATGATTCCAAAAGGGCCTGGGCGAGCCGTACGCGCGAAGAGACCTCTCCCGTCTCTATCTTTAAGGAGGTCCCCTCCTTCGGGAGAAACTCCGCTGGCGTATTCACGTTCACCCCGATTCCCACAATGACGAAATGGACCGTATCCTGCTCCGCGCTCATCTCGGTCAGGACGCCGGAAATTTTCTTTCCGTTCAGGAGAATGTCATTCGGCCACCGGATCTCCGGCGTGAGGCCGGAACTTTTCTGGATGGCGCGCGCCGCCGAGAGGGCCGCAAGAAGGGTGAGTTTCGGAATCGCCTGCGGGGGAAGCGCGGGACGCAGAATAAGAGAAAGATAGATTCCCTTTCCTTTGGGGCTTGTCCAGGTCCGGCCCAGCCTCCCCTTCCCCCGGCTCTGCCCTTCGCTCACAACCACCGTTCCCTCGCGAGCCCCTTTTTTCGCCATGTCATACGCCAGGTCATTGGTCGAGGTAACCATTTCATTGAAGCAAATCTCTTTCCCGATGATTTCTGTCGCAAGCCCATGGGAAAGCTCTTCAGGGAGAAGTTTATCCGGGCTTGAAAGGAGGCGGTATCCCCGATGAGGGAATGCCTCAATCGCGTATCCGAGTGAACGGAGCGATTCGATGTGTTTCCAGACCGCACTCCGGCTCACGCCGAGCCCTTCGCAGATGGCCTCGCCGGAGACATACCCCGTCGGCTCCGCCCTCAGGATATCCAGAATTTTCATGCCCGAAGATTTTTCCTGCGAAAAAACCATATTCACGAATGAACCTCGTTTTATGCCACTCTATCCTTCATTACCCTTCAGCATCCCCCCATATTCCTTTTCTAGTTCCCTTATCTGGTCGCGGAAGTAGGCGGTTATTGAGATGCGAATCTCTTCTTTGCCTCCTCCAAAGAGAGGAATTTTGCCTTTCTGTCCCTTTTTCTTGCCAGAGCCGTGAGGCGATAATCTTCAACAAAATCAAGAAATTTCAACGTTTCTTTATCAAGACGATTGAATTCTCTGGAAAGAAGCTCTGCCTCATCTGCCATTTCCTGATATATTTTTTGTATTGCGTTTGAGTTGTTCATACTCCTTTGACAATTTTCTTTGTTAGACTTTAACTATGTGCCACGCGGTGGAGAAATTCAGAGATAAAAGTCTGGTATCGGACCCCCAGCTTTCTTGCTTTTTCCTTGATACTCTTTAAGTCTTGGCTGTTCACACGGATGTTGAGCACTGCATCCTTTCGCCTTGCGGCAATGGCGTGACTGATCTCCTCGATTTCAGATTTGTCCACATCAAGATACTCGCCTTTGACGAGCGCGTTCTCAATTTCTCTTTCCTGGCGGGTCAATTTAATCCGTCTCATGATAACTCACCTCTTTTGTACAGTTTTGTGTAATTTCTGCTTGGATACAAGGTTTTCAGGAAAATCTCGTTTTCCGTTTCTACAAATGGCACAACCCAGATGTACCCGCGGTGCTCGAAAAGCATGATGTTCTGGCCTGTTCTTTTCGGGTGCCGCTTCACGGCGATCAGTTTCGACTGGATCATTTCCTCGAAGGAAGCGCCTCTTGTTCTCTTAAGCCGCTCACTTTTGAGTAAATCCCAGCGAAGTTCTTTCATTTATTTAAGTATACCACAATACATTTGTATATACAAATCTTATTTTTCCTCTTTCTCCAATACCTTCCCGTAGTGCTGTTCCAGCTCGCGGATTTGGTCGCGGAAGTAGGCGGCGCGCTCGAACTGGAGGTTGCGGGCGGCGAGGAGCATCTCCTCCTCGAGTTCTGCAATCAGGGACCGAAGCTCCTGTTCTTCACGCTCTTCATCGGCAACTTCCGTCACTAATTCCTCCGCCTGGCGCACGGCCTCGATGCCGTCCCGGATCGCCTTCTGGATGGAGCGGGGCGTGATGCCGTGGGTCTGGTTGTATTCAAGCTGTAATTTGCGGCGCCGGTTTGTCTCGCTGATCGCCCGCTTCATGGAGCCGGTGAGCGTGTCGGCATACATAATGACTTGGCCATTGATATGCCGCGCGGCGCGTCCGGAGACCTGAATCAGCGACGTCTGCGAGCGAAGAAATCCCTCCTTGTCGGCGTCCAGAATTGCCACCAAGGACACCTCCGGGAGATCCAGGCCTTCCCTCAGGAGATTGATTCCGACCAGGCAATCGAATTTCCGCAGGCGCAGGTCGCGCAGAATTTCCACGCGCTGGATGGCATCGATTTCCGAATGGAGGTATTGGACCCGGATCCGCATCTCCGCCAAAAATGCGGCGAGGTCCTCCGCAAGGCGCTTGGTCAGCGTTGTCACCAAAACACGCTCCCCTCCTTCGGCGCGCTTCCGGATTTCCCCGATGAGGTCCTCTATCTGACCCTGGGTCGGTTTGACGATGATTTCCGGGTCGACAAGGCCGGTCGGACGGATAATCTGCTCAACCGGCTCGCCCGATTTTTCGAGTTCTTCGTCCGAGGGCGTTGCGGAAACGAAGACCGTCTGCTGGGTCATCCCCTCAAATTCCTCGAAGTTGAGGGGGCGGTTGTCCAGTGCGGAAGGAAGGCGGAACCCGTATGCGACGAGTGTTTCCTTGCGCGCCCGGTCCCCGTGGTACATTCCGGCGATTTGCGGAATCGTCACATGCGATTCGTCGATAATGGTAAGGAAACCCTCCGGAAAATAGTCCAGGAGGCAGGAAGGCCGGGAGCCCGACACCCGCCCGCTCAGGTGGCGCGAGTAGTTTTCGATGCCGGTGCAGTAGCCGAGTTCCTGGAGCATCTCCATGTCAAAATGGGTCCTGCTTTCAAGACGCTGCGCTTCCAGGAGCTTATTCTGAGCGCGCAATTCTTTTAAGCGCTCTTCCAATTCTTCCCCGATCGTCCTGAGGGCCTGCGTGATTTTCGGCTCGGTGGTGACAAAATGTTTGGCGGGATAGATTGCCACCCTTTCCCTTTCCGTGATTGTTTCGCCGGTGAGCGGATTGATTTCACGGATTTTTTCGATTTCGTCTCCGAAAAACTCGACCCGGACGGCGCTCTCCTCATAGGCGGGGAAAATTTCGACCACATCCCCTTTGACCCGGAACTTTCCCCGCTTGAAATCGTAATCGTTCCGCTCGTAACGGATATCCACAAGCTGCCGTAACAGATGATCCCGGTAAAGAGACCGACCCCGTTCAATAAACACCAGGAGCTCCTTGTAATCCTCCGGAGACCCCAATCCGTAAATGCAGGAGACACTCGCGACGATAATCACGTCCCGGCGCGACAGAAGCGACGTCGTGGCGGAAAGCCGGAGACGGTCGATATGGTCGTTGATGGAGGCATCTTTCTCGATGTAGGTATCGGTCTGCGGCACATAGGCCTCGGGCTGGTAGTAATCATAATAACTGACGAAATACTCGACGGCATTTTTCGGAAAAAGAACCTTGAATTCGCTGTAAAGCTGGGCGGCCAGGGTCTTGTTGTGCGAAATAACCAGAGCGGGTTGATTCACATTCGCGATGACATGCGCGATGGTGAAAGTTTTGCCGGAACCCGTCACCCCGAGGAGCGTCTGAAAGCGTTTCCGGGAGCGGATCCCTTCGGTCAGCTTTTCAATCGCCTGGGGCTGGTCCCCCTGCGGCGTCATGTCTGTGACCAGCTCAAAACGCTCCATTACGTATTCCGCTCAAACCGAAGAGAAACATCCAGGGAGCGGGCGGAATGGGTCAAAGCGCCGATACTGATTCGCCGGATCCCCGTCTGAACAAGCCGCCGCACGTTGGAAAGCGTCACGCTTCCTGAAGCTTCGAGAATCGGCCCTTTGTCCTTCCCAAAGCAGTCTTCCCGAATCGCAACGGCTTTCCGAATCTGAGGAAGACTCCAGTTGTCCAGCAAAATCACGTCCGGATCAACTTTGAGCGCCTCCAGAAAACTTTTCTCGTCCGCTACCTCCACATACACCGGGCAATTTTTCTTTCTCTGTGCCTCCCGGATGAAGGGTTGGATCAGTTCAAACCCGCCGCCATGGGCCCGAAGATGGTTGGTTTTAATCAGGACTGCGTCGGCGAGGTTAAAACGGTGGTTTTTGCCGCCGCCCGTCCGAACAGCATATTTCTCAAGAGGCCGCCATCCGGGCATCGTCTTCCGGGTATCCAAAACCTCCACGGGGTAGGGTTTCACCTTTCTGACAAAAGCATGGGTTAATGTGGCAACGCCCGACAGCCGCCCGAGGAAATTCAGGGCAACCCGCTCCCCCCTCAAAATCGCGTGGGTGGGCCCGGAAATGAGGCAGACAACCTTCCCCCGTTTCACGAAGGCGCCGTCTTTACAAAACGGATGAACCCGGACCTGGCGGCTGACGGCCTGATAGACTGCCCGAACAATCGGAAGGCCACAGACAATCCCTTCTTCCCAAAAGAAGACTTTTGCCTGACCCGTGGCGCGTTTGGGAATCAATGCCTCGGTGGTCACGTCCCGGAAGACCGCATCTTCCCGAAGCGACAGATGAATCAATCGTTTGGCTGCTGTACCGAGTTCCGCCTTTCTCATCGAAGCTCCTCAAGAAGTTGTTCCATCTCCCGAATGCCTTCTTCGCTTTCCAAAAGCGACTGCCGGGTCTTTTCGACAATTTCCTCCGGCGCCCGCGAAAGAAAATCGTCGTCTGAAAGGAGGGACTGCGTCTTTTTGAACTGCGCTTTCCGCTTCTCAATCTCCCCGGCGATGCGTTCTCTTTCGCTTTCAAAGTTCACGACGCCCTCCAGAAGAATATGAATGGGATGATTGTCCACCATCACCGTTGCCGAATGCTTCGGTTTCTTGGCATTTGCCTCCACCGCAATCTTTACCTTCGCGTTGTCCGCAAGAAAAGGCCCGTAGGGAGGGTCGGAAAGGACAATGTCTGTTTTCGGCTGAAGGACTGAAAGAATGGTCTTTGGCGGTATCTGAAGTTCGGACCGCAGCGTTCGGATGGCGCTCGTGGCGCGCATCACAAACGACATCCTTTTCTCCGCCTCTTCATTCAACCATCGGGGGTCTGAGTTGGGCCACGGATGAATCATGATGGAAGACCCCGGCGAAAGCTTTTGCCATATCTCCTCCGTGAGGAAGGGCATGATGGGGTGAAGCAATAAAAGAAACTTCTCGAGCACTTCTGCCAGGACCGGGGCGATTTCCCGGCTTTGGCGCGTCTTGGTCATTTCCAAATACCAGTCGCAGAACTGGTGCCAGAAAAACTCGTAGAGTTTTCCGGCGGCCTCGTTGAACCGATACTGAGAAAAGGCCTCGGTCACTTCTTGAATGGTGCCCTGGAGGCGCGAGAGAATCCATCGGTCGGTATCATCCAGAACTGCCGCATCAATCGGGAGTCTCTCCCCTTCCAGATGGGGGAAGATGAAGCGTGTGGCATTCCAGATTTTGTTTCCGAAGTTCCGTCCGATTAAAAATTTCTGTTTGGAGAGATACACATCGGAACCCGTCGCGGTGATGACCATGAGGCTGAACCGCAGGGCGTCGGCGCCGAGTTCCTCAATGACTTCGAGAGGGTCAATGATGTTCCCGAGGGACTTGGACATTTTCTTGCCGCCTTCCACGCGGACGGTCCCGTGGATATACACCTCCCGGAAGGGAATGTCTTTTCGGAACTCGAGCCCGGCCATCATCATCCGCGCCACCC